>JAFGID010000247.1 GCA_016929735.1 Ignavibacteriales bacterium
ATATATTTTTTTATCTGCCGGAGCAATATCTTTTGTTTGACCAATTAAAACTGCACCGCATTTTTTTAATACTGATTTAAATTCTTTTATTGAAAGATTTACATTGAATCCAGGTATTGATTCTAACTTATCTAAAGTTCCTCCAGTGTGTCCAAGACCTCTACCTGAAATCATTGGAACATAAATTCCTGCGGCAGCAACAATCGGTGCAAGTATAAGAGAAGTCTTGTCTCCCACACCACCTGTCGAATGCTTATCAATTTTTTTACCGTTTAGAAAAGATAAGTCTAAAATCTTTCCCGAATGCAACATTGAATTAACTAAAGCAGATGTTTCCTGTTCATTAAATCCATTAAGCAAACCAGCCATCAGAAATGCTGAAAATTGATAATCCGGAATTTTATTCTTTGTATAAGATGAAATTAAAAATTCTATTTCAGCATCTGATAAAGATAATTTATCTCTTTTCTTTTTAATTATTGATAAAGTGTTCATTAAAATAATTTTTTTTATTTATTTGACGAGTACCATTTTTTTCTTGTCAACTAAATCTTTGTATTGCAGAACAATGAAATAAACACCGCTGGCGATGTTATTGGCATTATATGTTATTTCATAATTTCCTTGATAGTAATTATCCTCAACAAGATTTTCAATACAACTTCCTGTTACATCATAAATTGATAATTTTACATATCCATCAGATTTTATATTGAATGGTATTTTGGTTGATGAATTAAAAGGATTGGGATAGTTTTGTTGCAATTCAAATTCAACAACAGTTTCGTTTTGTTGAATATTTTTTAATAAATTATTTTTAGAAACTGAAGATAGTTTAATCCGTTGACTCTCATTACCAAACTCGTCACATGTAGCAATCCAATAATATGTCGTGTCATATACTTTATTTGGATCAATAAACTCAGATGAAGGATAGTCAACAGTCCCAGCAAGTGTTGATTTTATACTATCATTCTTTTCATTTTTATAAATTTTATAATATAAATTTGAATGATTACTGGTAGAAGCCCATTTTAAATTAACTTGTTCAAATTCAATTTCAATTTCAACATTTTTTGGCTCAGACAAATAATTAGATTTGACTGATACATTATTAGATAACTTACTCTCACCAAAATAATAATCACCAAGTGATATCCAATAGTAATATTGGTAATTATAACTGGTACATTTATCAATATATTCAGTTGCTGGGTATTCAACTTCCGCAATTTTTACTGCTTGGGTCGAGTCTTTTTCTAACGACCTGTAAACAAAAAAACACTTGATTTCTTTATCTTCAATGTTTTCCCATCTTATCAAAATATTTTTATCAACACAATTACCAGCGTATAATTTTGGAATGTTGTCAGTTACGAATCCAACGGTACTACCAGATAATTGTAATTCACGTGAAAATCTGCTAAAGTAACTGCTGATTACAAAAATGAGTACTAAGAATAAAAAAAATACAGCTATAACAATCTTAATTCTTCCCATAATATTTTACTTGCTAATCAGGAAATACGTTTATTCAAAAATAATAATTTTTTCTGAAAAATATATAAATACATTATAACTAGTTTTATAAATTTCTAATGATTTTTATGGAATTTAATGTATATTTTAAAGTGGCTATTTTAAAATTAAATATTTTATTTTTATTTATATCAATGCAAATATTTAGTCAATCAGGTTTTTTTAAAGCCGTAAATAATAAATTTTTTCTCGATGGGAGACAATTTACTTTTTTTGGATTTAATGCTTACTATCTGCAAAGCATTGGTGCAGATTCTTCAAAATTATACATTATTGATGATGTTTTTAAATCTGCAAAGGATGTTGGTGTTAAAGTTATAAGAACAAATGGATTCTTTGAGGCTGATATAAATGAAAATCCTGCGGTGATCAGATATTCACCGGATAAATACAATGAGAACGGTTTAAAATTACTTGATTATGTAATTTTCAAAGCAAAGGAATACGGAATTTATCTTATCCTTTCACTATCAAATAATTATAAGAATTATGGTGGCATTCCCCAATATCTCAAATGGGGTGATAAGTATTCCGAGTATTCTAAAAATCTTAAGCACAATGATTTTTTTGTGAATGATACTATGAAAATATGGTATAAAGATTATTTAAATACTATTTTGAACAGGACAAATCATTTAACCAATATTCAATATAAAGATGAAACAAATATTTTCTCTTTTGAATTAATGAACGAAGCTGATATGCAAAGTGTTCCTTCGATTTTTATGCAAAAATGGTATGATGAAATGAGCAGATATTTTAGGTCAATTGACAAGAATCATCTTTTAACCACAGGTGAAATTGGATATGATGCTAATCCAAATATGTATTCAGATATTGATTTATTTTATAACGGCTCGAAATATTTATTTAATGGATACAAGGGAACAAGTTATTATATGAATTCGTTATTGAATGTTGATTATGCATCTTTTCATTTATATCCTGAAGCATGGGGCTTAGATCCGATTGCAGGAATAACCTGGATAGAAGACCATATTAAAATCGCTGATGAGTTAAATAAACCTGCTTTAATGGGAGAATTTGGTGTTCGAAACGAGAAGTTAAAATATTACGATATCTATCTTGAAAAAATTAGACAAACACCATCGAAATCCTGCATTGTTTGGAATTATCTTCACCCAGATATAATGCACATGGCTGATGCTTATGCTTTTAATGAAAAGAATAATCCTGATTTATTCACTTTATTTACGTCACATATTAGTTTGTTAGATTCTAACGTTATTAATAAAAATGTATCTGATGGTGTAATTTTATTTCAGAATTATCCTAATCCCTTCAACCCTGTTACAACAATTAAGTACTCAATTTCTGAGCCGCAAAATGTTTCACTAAAACTTTTTAATATTCTTGGAGAACAAATAGGAATTATTGACGAAGGTTTTAGACACTCTGGCGAATATGAATTTACATTATCATTTGACAACGAAAGATTAGCAAGCGGATTATATATATATCAGCTTGTCACTAATGAACAAACATTATCTAAAAAACTAATGTTGCTGAAATAATTGGAATAAAAAATTAATATTCTATTAAAGTTCCTTGTCTCTCCTTTGCTTTTTTGTCCCACTCAACAACTGTAGTTTTTAAAAATTCTATTTTATCTTTTATAAATAGACCCATATCTAGACCGATAAATTTTTGTGCCTTCTTTTTTGTACTGAAGTCAGGTAAATTAATCGGATAATTAAGACCAAGTTTTACCAACAAAACAGCTAACAGTCTTCTTGCTTCTTCTCCTTTTCGAATAGACATCCCAAGGATTCGCAATGCTTCTGCAGGGGAATGAAATCCCATCCCATTCGCAGCAGCAACATAATCCCACCTGAATTGAGCATGACGAATTAAAGTAAGTATCGGTTTCATCTGTTGTTCAGTTGCTCCATTGTTCCATGCGACTTTTGCTTCAATATGTGCAATGGCAATTGTTTTTTCGCACAATCTTCTTAGTTGTTCAACTTTTTCTTGTCTTTCATAAACATCTTTA
>JAFGID010000248.1 GCA_016929735.1 Ignavibacteriales bacterium
TATTTATTTTTGTTTGTTAACAGATTCTTAAATTTCTCATCAAAATGATGATTGAACCATTCATCTATTACAGATTTCTTAAAACGCCACTCCTTACCAATTTTAGCAGCAGGAATTTTTTTCTCCTGTGCCCAAGTATAAATTGTCTGCGGTTTCAATTTTAAATATTCTGCTACTTCTTCTATTGTCATTATTTCGCTATACAAATTTTTACTCCCTGATGTCTTATCTATTATCTTTCTTAAACAACTGCTCAAATGAATAAATTATTGCAGTATAAAAATTTCCTTCATACTGGCGGAATATTTTAAATGGCTCTTTCTTGTCTGCAATCAATGGTCTGAAATTCCAAGCAAGTTGAACCCCGACAAATGCAATTATCACTATCCAAAATTTGAAAATATCAACACCAATTTTGGGATATAAATTTTTCTTTTCGCAGGAAAATTTCAATGCGTCAAGAATTGCTTTCATACCAAAGACACCGGCAAACAAGAAAATCGCGACATTCAACAATTGGATAAAATGATAATTGCTGCCAATCAAAACAAAGAAAATATAAATCGGAATAAAAGATAGCATTATAGCAGTTGACAAGACAAAACCTGAAAGAATGATATTGAGGATCTGAAGCATTTTTAATTTGCTGCCAAGAATGTACTGAATAACATAAAACGCTGGTACACAGATTAGTAAAACCAAAATAAAAAGCACCGGCATCTTTAAGCCAGCTGAAATTGCTTGTGCAAAACTATGATTAACACCCATCACAATTCCATACGCAAACGAAAAAATCATTAAATAGAGCATAAGTGATAACATCCGCTTCTTTGTATTTTGTTCGTCGAGCAGTTTTTCATAATAAGCATCGTTATTTTGAAATGTCGGTATGAGTTCGAATTTTTCTTTCTTTTTATCCACTTTATACCTCACTTTTTTATTTGGCTATTCAAATATAACATTCTAATATTGTTTTGTCAAGTATATTATTGTTTTTTATTGTTTATTATTGTTTAATTGCAAAATTGTCATTCCCTTGAAAAAGGGAATCCATTTATCTTTCTATACTTAGAAATTCTTATTATTAAAAAATATTAAATTTATAGCATTTTTTTCAAAGCCTTGAAAAAATTATTCCTAAAGATAAAATTGAGGAAGAAATAAGTGATATTGTCTGATTATTTTTTATCAAAATAGAACTTAATAATATCGTTTTTTTTTAACTTTGTTTTGCTCTTTGTAAAAATTTATTTGAACAAGTGTTTTTCAATCGTCCTCTGATACTTTTTGATGACTTAAAACATTCTGGTAATGAAAAGAGATGGTATTTACTTGGAAAAACGGATCTAAATAGACCTTTATTTATTGTTTTCACAATTAGAAAAAATTTAATAAGAATTATTTCAGCACGAAATATGAATAAAAAGAAAGAGAGATATACTATGAGTAAATTAAAAGAAATTCCGAAATTTAAAAACGAAGAAGAGGAAAGAGAATTTTGGGCTGTACATGACTCAACTGAATATATTGATTGGTCTAAATCCAATAAAGCCATTTTCCCAAATTTAAAACCTTCTACAAAGACAATATCTTTGCGTCTTCCAGAATCACTTATAGACGAACTAAAACGAATAGCTAACAAAAGAGATGTCCCCTATCAATCTTTAATTAAAATTATTCTTAGAGATAAAATTGAGGAAGAAATAAGAAATAACGCCTGACATCTTTATTTTGTTGATTTCTGATAATTTGATATTTTTGTATAGGCTTTATTGAGTAAGTTTTTATAAAATTACAAAAGATTGTTATACTGAAACTGCAGGCAGTATAACATTCTAAAAGGCAAATAGTTGTGCAGTATAAGTAATAGTTATACTGCTTAAAAATTTACAGAAATCTAAATCAGTTCTTTAGTCAAAATTATGTTAAATTTATAGAAAAGAAATGAATATTATAGGTCGTTTGATGTCAGAACCGAGTATTAGCTATGTAAGTAAAAGCGTACTTTTCCCAACTGAAAGAGAAAAGCTATTTGAAAAATATAAAGATATTATCGAGACTGACTTTGCTTTAAATAGAACACTGGTCAGCTTTCAAGCAAATAAAAAAGAACCATTTTTTAGATGGTTAAAGTACAAAGAAGGCTTTTCTAAAAAATTAATAGATTATTTCATTGCAAAATATCATCCATCAAAGGGTCATATTCTAGATCCATTTGCTGGCTCGGCTGCAACTTTATTTGCGGCTAGAGAAAAAGGTTGGGAATCTACCGGAGTTGAACTTCTCCCAATCGGTATTTATAATGTTGAAGCTAGGTTATCTGCGGAAAAAGTATCACTAGAAAAATTTAAAAGAGAGATTGATTCTTTTTGGGAATCTTTTGATAATACTACGATCAATACTTCCATCATCAAACATATATCAATTACAAGAGGAGCCTTTCCAGAGGAAAACGAAAGAAACCTAAATCGTTATTTAACCTGTTGTAAAAATATAACGGACTCTTCAATTAGAAAACTTCTTGAATTTGCAGCATTTTCTGTTTTGGAAGAAATTAGCTTTACAAGAAAAGATGGACAATACTTGAGATGGGATTCAAGGGCAAATCGATCCTTTGGTAGTACCGAGTTTAATAAAGGGGAAATTTACGATTTTACTAAAATCGTTAAAGAAAAGATTGCTGAAATAATTTTTGACCTTTCACCAGATCAAAACCTTGAACTTTTCGCTACAGAAAAAACTCAAACCGAATTAATTGATCCGATAATTCTAAAAGGTTCTTCACTTGAAGTTTTACCTGGAATGAAGTCCGGTATATTTGATTTTGTAATGACATCGCCTCCTTACTGTAACCGATACGACTATACTAGAACGTACGCTTTGGAACTTATATTCTTAAATAACAATGATGATGATGTAAAAAAACTTCGTCAAACTATGTTGACTTGCACCGTAGAAAACAAAGAGAAATTAAATTACTTAGAAAATCTTTATACTGGATTAAATCGTGAATCTGATTACAATTTCATCAATTCGATATACTTTTCTCATCCTGCAATGACTGAAGTTAATGATATACTTTCCAAATTAAATGAACTGGGCAAACTCAACAATTCAAACATTCCTAGAATGGTAAAAAATTATTTTTACGAAATGCTTTTTGTTATTTATGAAATGTATCGTCTTTTAAAAAATAATGGTGTTGTTGTAATGGTTAATGATAATGTTCGATATGGTGGTGAGGAAATTCCTGTTGATCTTATTCTTTCTGACTTTGCAAAAATAATTGGTTTCAAAATAAAAAAAATATGGACTTTACCAACTGGTAAAGGTAATAGTAGTCAACAAATGGGTGAACACGGGAGAAGCGAACTTCGTAAATGTGTTTACATATGGGAGAAATAAAATGCCTTTTAATAATCATATTAAAAAATGGGAAGATTTAGTAACTACACAAGATGCGACAAGAAAAGGATTTGTTGCAATTGCTTTTGAAAAAAATGTTAAAGCTACACCTTTTATTCAAGAAGCAAGAACATTAAAAGTTCTCGCTGAAAAAGCAAAGAACGCAAAAGAACTTCTGAAGTTAGAAGAAATTTACCCCTCACTACTTTCAGCTTCTGGTTTAAGCGATAAAGCTCAAGGTCATCTTACAGATTCAGATAAAAATGATGCTATTTCACAATTAATCGAAAAATTTTTAGAACCTGCGGGCAAAGATTTTATTGAGGAGTTAGTTTATCGATTTTTGCTCACAAAAGGAGATGCTCTTGGCGGTATAATGAGAAATATAGCTGGTACTCTCGGTGAACGTAAATTGATACGTGCACTAATTTCAACTCTCTCTTTAAAAGGAATCAGTTTTAAATATTATCATAAAGATTCAAAGACTTGGATAGATGGTGATTCTAAGGATATGACTATAGATGAAAACACAAAGGGATTGTATTGGAAAATTAAAAATAAAAACCGAACACTGATATTAAATATCACGCCACCAGTTGTTAATAAAAATGTCGATTTGTGTTTGTTTAATTGTGAATACAGCGAATACATAAACGGAAGTGCTGATTCAATTCATACAAAACCTGATAAATACATTGCACTTGGCGAATTGAAAGGTGGAATTGATCCTGCTGGAGCAGATGAGCATTGGAAGACTGCAAATACCGCACTCGAAAGAATTAGAAGTTCATTTAATGAACGTAAACTCTCTCCAAGTACTTTTTTTATTGGTGCTGCAATAGAAAGAAGTATGTCCCAAGAAATATATAACCAACTTACAGATAAAACATTAACTAATGCTGCAAATCTTACTAATGAAAAGCAATTAGTTTCTATATGTGATTGGTTATGTAATATTTAATCAAAACGCAGTATAACCAGTGGCTCAAGGCGACAGCGTATTCGCATTCAGCATTTTTGGTGTTTAAAAGTTTGGTGTTCCGTTTCGGCTTTGTTGTTCGGCAGTAGTTGTAAATGTAAGTTTTGTAATAAATAAAAAGTTTTTTAATATTTTTGGCATTGTTGTTATGGGCTGCGCCTTAGCAACCACGCCGTTAGGTTACTCAATAGAAGTCTATGAATATTTTTTCTAAAATAGAATCTCAAAAATATATTGATATATTATGTGCAGATTATCGTAGGCTTGATTCACATCTTAAATATCCAAGAAGTGGCAGCATAAAACAATACAATGAATATTCATTTACTTTAGATGGTAAATATGGAATGAAATTGTCAAGGTATGTTAGAAATGCTACCTCATTGGAAAAACTCCAAGCTTTTATTGATAGACTTGATACCTTCTTTATCAGTATTGAATACTTCCAAGGAAACATTGAATTAAAAAGAAAGAGCGGTGTAGAACTAACTGATAAGTTTGTAAATGATTTTTTCATTGAAGTGATGCTAGATTCAATTAGATCTGCTCTTGATATATTCTCAATGTTCATTGCTTGGTTTTATGATATTAAGGGAAAAGAAACCTTAGGATTTAGTTATGAAAAATTTATTAAACCATTAAAACAAATTAATTCTAGGTTAGCTGATAAATTAAATAGAATATATAAATCCGTTGAATTAAAATTTGTGAAGGATATAAGAGATGCAAATAAACATATTGGAAAAGGGCAGAATAAAGTTGATATAGAAAGCACAATGAATAAATTCAAACTACATATCGAACGTTCTAAACCAATTAATTTAATTCAACTTGAAGAAATGATTTATAAAATACTAGATATGATACAAAATATATCAACTTTTACTGTGGATGAATTTTGCAAAACTAACTTAGGTTATGATTCAACAAATGATTTAACGATTTTATTTTTAGATGATAAAGGAACTATTCAAAAAATATAAAAAGTAACATAACAAGCGGTTCAAGCTGACTGCGAGTTCGCATTTGGCTTTTTACAAATTTTAATGTTGGTCGTTCCGTTTCGGCTAACTTGCTCAAAGTGTTTATACAAATTTAAATAACTTGCAAACCGTGTGTGCGAGGTAAATTACACACGGTTTGCTTAATCATTGGCAGTTGTGGTTTTATTCATCAGTCCTGTAATGGGCAGCAGCTTAACCGCAATGCCGTTATATGGCTAAGAATATGCCTTTAGAAACATTTCAAAATAATCTTGAAAGAAATACTCGAAATTACATAGATGATCTTCGAGTATTAGTAAGGCGACAACCACTTAATGAATTGCTTTCTTTACTTTCAAGTTTTTTATGGCCCAATGAATTAGCTTGGGAAGATTTGAGGAGAAGAACAAGGGGAAATGAACAAACATTAACAAAAATAAAAGTATTCATACCTTTTCTTGCTAAATTTGCTATCAATCAAAGCAATGATCACGTTGGAACCTCCAATCGCAATATAAATGATTTTTATGCTGATTTGGAAAGATCAATAAATCTAATTATTGAAATAAAAGATTGGCTTCCTTATGATCTATTTGATGATCCGGACTATGCTTTTAGTGCTTGGCAATTTGTAATCGCTAATCAACAATTCCCGCTTCAAGAAAATCCCAAGAATTATTTAATTCGTTGTTTACTTTTTTATAAGACAATACCAGCAGAAATAAATTCTCAATTGAATATAGCTGAAGCCTTTCAAAATATTTTCGGTTTATCAATTGAGCGTTTTTGGCTTTTAGTTATAAAAACATTACAAGGTTATCACGGCGCTTGGTTCCCAACAAATATATATTTGGGATTAAATGAGCCACCATATAATATTACTGCTGAAGAATTAACTACATATTTCAATAAAATATCAACTGATTATACTACTTTCAGAACTATATCTATTGACCAAAGTGTTTCCTTGGTTGGTAGATCAACTCAATTTTACGGTTTTACTCCTTTTGATAAATTTCCGGTAATTAGAAATGGTTCTCAATCATTAATCTTGTCTCCTTACTATTTAGTAAAGAGATTGACACATTCGGTTTATTTCGACTTACTTCATTATTTCCAAGTTGGGGATGATCTTAGAAACAATCCTTTCAGCAGTGAATTTGGAATGATATTTCAAAATTACATTGGCAAACAATTGAGCTATATTGATGATGGAAGTGAATTAATACCTGAATTTGAGTATGATTCAGATAATAAAAAGTTTGCTGATTGGTCATTACTATATACAAATAAATTAGTTTTATTCGAAGTAAAAAAAAATCTCCTCCCTAATTCTATAAAATTTATGATGTACAAAAATGAGTTAAAGGAATCTCTTGAAAAGGGTATAATAAAAGGATTAAGGCAATGTTATAATAAAATAAATCATTCACGGAATAATATAAGCGGATTAGAACGTTTTTCGAATGTAGAAGAATTTTACCCAGTTGTAATAATTTATGATGATACTTACTTATTCAATGATAATTTTATTCGAACAATAATTGACGAAACATTGTCCGAAGAAGGAATTGCATTTGACAAAAAATGGCAAATAATAACTACTAGAGAAATTGAAGATGTTGTGAATATATGTTCAGCAGAGCGTAGCTTTATTAGTCTATTATCGGAGAAGCTAGATAGTTCCGACAAATTATTGATTGATTGGACTCAGTATCTAAAATCGAAAAATATCGATATTGGAGAAAATGCTTTATTAAGAGAAACATTCGAAACGGAAATTGAATTGTTAAACACTAATGCTGCCATATAACCCGCAAATCAACCGGACGCCGTTTTCGCATTCGGTATTTGTTAATACTTACCTTTAATTTCTATCTAAATCTCTAATGTTCAATCATTTTAGTAATTTTATTTTTCTTATCAACTAAAACAACTAATGGCTTGTGTTTTTTTATTTCATCTTCATTCAACTGCACATAACTGGCAATAATAACCAAATCGCCCTTTTGAACTAGCCTTGCAGCAGCACCATTTAAGCCAATCTCCCCTTTTCTCCCTTTTATAACATAAGTTTGAAACCGGGCTCCATTACTGATATTATAAATATCAACTTTTTCAAACAAATTTAACTTTGCCGCTTTTATTAGTTTCGTATCTATAGAAATTGAACCTTCGTAGTTCAGGTCGGCATCAGTTACTGTCGCACGGTGAATTTTTGATTTTAATAATGTAGTTAACATTTTATATTCCTATTTTTCTTTATTCATTTTAACTAAAATATTTAATCCATCCAGAACCAGATTAGGGATTAAAACATCAAATATTTTATCATCCACAAAAAGATGAGAAAATCCTCCCGTTCCAATTACCAATGGTTTGTCTTCTGAAAAAGCACTATCGATAATCCTTTTCTTTATCTCTTTTACAGTTCCTATTTGTCCAAAATATAATCCTGCTTGAATACTTTCAACCGTAGATTTACCAACAACTTTTTCAACCGGAATTATCTCAACTTTTGGAAGTTTAGCCGTTCTCGCTTCTAATGCTTCCATAGATGTCCGAATACCCGGAACAATAGCACCTCCTAAATAATCTTTCTCTTTTGAAATAACGCAAAATGTTGTTGCAGTACCAAAATCAACAATTATTAAATTCTTATTTGGGAATTGATTAACTGCTGCAATGGCATTTGCAATCCTGTCAGCACCAACTTCAGCCGGATTGTAGTACTTAATTTTTATCCCTGTCTTTACACCCGGTTGTAGAAAGAACGGATTTATATCAAAATACTTTACACAACCATTTCGTAATGAATAATTTGCATCGGGAACGACAGAACAAATTGAGATATCAGAAATACTTTTCAAGTCGTAATTATTCTCTCTTAGTATTTGCCTAAGAAATAAGCCTATCTCATCTGATGAGGAATTTTTTGTCGTACTTTTCCTGAATTGAAAAATCAATTCGTCATTTTCAAAAAGTCCACCGTGAATTTGTGTGTTACCAACATCCAAACAAAGTATCATTTGTTCATCTCTTGATTTGTTAATAAATTCTCTAATGCAATTGCTAACTCTCTGGCATTTTTAATTTTGATCTTTAGATTATTATTTGCGTAAATAAAATAATTCTCCTGAACATTCCCTTTTCTCGAAGATAGATCATTTTGGACAATATAATCTGCTTTTGAATTACTAAATAATTTTTCTACTTCAGCATATTTTTCTTTTTCATCTTTTAATGTTGTAAGCTTAAATGCTACCAATTTAATTTTTTTGTTCTTGCTAAGTCCTTTTAGTTTGTCCACGATCTTATGGTTCTTTTTTAGTTTTAAAATTATTTCGTCTGCATCTGAGTTGATTTTTTTTGAAATCGGAGTTTTAATTTCCTCATTGTTAATAATAACAGATTTAATCGAAAAATCACTCACAGCAGCCGGATGAATAAAAGCATCATATATCTTTTCCTTTAAAAACTTAGACAGATTTGAATTCAAATCATTAAAACTTGTAAATTGAATATTTTTACACTTTCCAGATGGCAAAGCAGAGTTAATACTATGCAGAAAAGTAACCTTATGCTCCCTCTCGATAAAATAATCTGCAATTGCAGCAGCAGTTTTTCCTGTGCTTAAATTTGTAATATATCGGACATTATCAATATTCTCTATCGTTCCACCAGATGTAATAATAACTTCTAGTCTTTCTTTAGATTTGTTCTCTAATGTATTTTTTATATAATTCATTATTTCTTGTACTTCAAGTAATTTACCTTTACCGACTGCTCCACATGCTAACCATCCATCACCAGTTGGGAGCACTTTAACACCCCAACTTGACAATTTTTTCAACGAATCTTGTGTCGTTGGATGTTCATACATATTTGTGTTCATTGCAGGTGCAATTAAATAAGGTTTTTTCTTATCCCAAACAAGAAATAGAGATGTCACTAAGTTATCTGCAATTCCACAGGCCATTTTATTAATAGTATTACCTGTTGCAGGAGCAAGCAAAATTAGATCAGCCCAATTCATCAAGTTTATATGACTCATCATCTTACCTTCCTCGAAAGAATCAGTATAAACCGGTTTTCCAGTCAATCCTTCTAAAGTTGCTTTTCCAATAAATTGTAGTGCATTGTCTGTAACAACAGTTTGAACTTCAAAATTATTTTGCATTAATTTTGAAATAAGATCAGCGACCTTGTAAGTAGCTATTGAACCAGAGATTTTTAATAAAATTTTATTTTTTAACATTATCAATTAACCTCACATTTCCTAAAAAGACAGCTCCAAAACGACGACCATCTGTTTCATCAAGATAATCTACCTTGAAGCTTGCTTCTTCAAGTTTTATTTTAATTTTATTCAGATCCAAATCTGATTTTAGCAATTTATAAAATATAGGTGCTATTTTTATTTCATCTTCTGATAACAATTTGTTACGTGAGCTCATTGCAAGACCGCTCTGCTCTCGTACCGTCTCACAGGGAATAATCTCAACATCCATAAAAAATGCTTTGCACATTCCATCAATTAATTTGTACTGTTGAAAATCCTTTTCACCAAAATATGCACGGGCAGGTTTAACAATATTGATTAATTTCATAACAACTGTTAAGACACCATCAAAATGCCCCGGACGAGTTGCTCCACATAATTTTTTACTAAAATCATCTTCAATTACTTTATAATGATATCCATCAGGATACATACTATCAAAATTTGGAAATATCAAATAATCAACATTACACTCTTCTAACATTTTAATATCATGTTCATAAGTTGTAGGGTAATTTTTGAAGTCATTAGAATCATTAAATTGCGTTGGATTAACAAAAATACTTACTACGACTATATCATTTTCTTTTCGGCACTTTTCAATTAAAGATTTATGCCCTTGATGTAAAGCACCCATAGTTGGGACAAAACCAATTGATTTATCTGATTTAATTTCCTCTTTCTGTATTTTCAACCATTCAGAAATATTTTTAATCACTTCAACCATTAATAGCTTTCCTTTTCTGTAGGAAACTTTTTCGATTTTACTTCGTTATCATAATTTTCAATCGCTGTTTTAATCAGTTCAAATCCATTAAGATATTCTCTTAAAAATTTCGGTTTAAATTCCTTGTTCAATCCAAGCATATCATGTAATACTAACACCTGCCCTGATGTATCAGGCCCTGCACCAATACCAATAGTCGGAATGTTTAATTGCTCGGTGATTTTTTTTGCAATGCTTGAAGGAACAAGCTCAAGTACAATGCTAAAACATCCAACATCCTGCAAAGAAATAGCAGACGACAATAATTTATTCATCTCAGTTTCTTCCTTTGCCTGAACCTTATAGCCACCAAAAATATTGATAGATTGAGGTGTCAATCCAAGATGTCCCATTACAGGTACTCCTGATTTGATGATATACTCAAGAATATCAAGTTGTCCTTCTGCTCCTTCAACTTTTATAGCATTTGCTCCTGCTTTCATAAGAATATCAACATTATTCATAGTGTTCTTTATACCCTTCTTATGAGCTAAGAATGGCATATCAGCCACAATAAATTTATCTTTTGCTCCTCTTCTTACTGCTTTAACATGTAATTCGAGCATATTTATATCAGCATTGATCGTTGTCTCATAACCATGCATTACCATCGAAACACTATCCCCTACTAATATTGCATCAATATTAGTTTCATTTATTATTCTCGCAGACCAATAATCGTAGCAGGTAATAAATGAAATCAGTTCTTCATTTTTTTTCATCTTGATAAAATCATGAATATTTTTCACAACCACCTCACTTTTTAAGCATCTTATGAGTAAGTAAAAATGGAATTAAAATAGGAATAAAAATATTGGAGTAATTTTGAGATGTAAAAAAGATGAATCTAGGTACCTGTCTCATGATCAAGTCCTCATTTTAATAATAAAAAAACTTTTGTAGCAGTTAATTAGATAATCTACTCAAATTAACATTTAAAATTAACAATATTTTTACTTATAAAAAAGTAAAAATAGCTTTGATTTTAATTATAAAATCATATTTTTGTAAATAAGAAAATAGTATTTTGTAATTATGAATTTATTTTAATAATTTTTTGGAGGAAAAATGAAAAAAGTAGTTCTTATATTATCAGTTTTTTTACTGTTAGTTAACTTTTCAAACGCTCAAACCAGACACCCGTTAGCTGGAACATTGAATTTCATACTTGGTGGTGGTGTTACAGCTTTAGGTAGTGATTACGAAAACTGGGATCCCGGTTTTGTAACACGCGGAGCCATTGAATACTACCTGCCTAATACGTATAAAAGTTTATTCGGGATTACAAATGTTTTTGGAATAAAAGCATTTGGTGGTTTTGGAACTCTCTATGGTCAGGATGACCGATACGTATTACCTGAATTAAGAACAAATTTTCAATATGCAGGTGGTGGATTTATTTATACAATGATGCTTGGTGAATCTTTTTTCCCATATCTATTCGCTGGTCTTTCTTGTACTTGGTACAATCCTGAACAAGCATTAAGCGTTGACGACATGTCGAGTTATAAAGTATTTGGATATGATGGTTATCATTTAAGTTACAATTTTGAGTTAGGGTTTAAGATTAAATTAGCTAAAGGATTTTTACTTGATTTATCTGGAACACTATATTTCCCAAATTCCGACTTGTTAGATGATTTAGAAGCCGGTTCCAAAAAAGATGCGTTCGTATCTGCTACACTTGGTTTGCAAATTTCTCTATTCGGTGATGGTGACTCAGATAAAGATGGTGTCCCTGATTCAAGAGATAAATGCCCAAATACACCATTAGGTGTCAAAGTTGATACGGATGGTTGTCCACTTGATGGCGATGGTGATGGTGTTCCTGATTATTTGGATAAATGTCCTAATACTCCTAAAGGTGCTCCAGTTGATAAAGATGGATGTCCGCTAGATTCTGATGGTGATGGCGTGCCTGATTATTTAGATAAATGTCCGAACACCCCAAAAGGTGTAAAAGTAAACGAGCACGGTTGCGAGAATGATGCTGACGGCGACGGTGTTCCTGATAATCTTGATAAGTGTCCTAATACGCCCAAAGGCGTCCAAGTAGATAAAGATGGTTGCCCACCTGATTCAGATAAAGATGGTGTCCCTGATTATAAAGACAAATGTCCAAACACTCCATTGGGTGCTCCCGTTGATGCTGATGGTTGTCCATTAGACAGTGATAAAGACGGTGTACCAGATTATAAAGACAGGTGTCCAAATACACCACTTGGTGCAAAGGTAGATGAATGGGGATGTGAAGAGGAAATGACTATCGTATTAACCGAAGAAGGTGGCGTAAAATTCCAGACAGGTAAAGCTGACATTTTACCATCGTTCTATCCAACACTTGATAAAATTATTGAGACAATGAATCTTATGCCTGGTTCAAAATGGAGGATAGAAGGACATACAGATAATGTTGGCTCTAATAAATATAACCTTGGACTTTCACAGAGAAGAGCTCAATCGGTTGTAGACTATTTTGTTACTAAAGGTATTAGTAGAGATAGATTAGTCGCAGTTGGAATGGGTGAAGATTATCCGATTGCAACAAATTCGACTGCAGAAGGTAAGGCTCAAAATAGAAGAGTTGAAATAAAACGAATGAAATTGTAAAAAAAACAAAAGGCTGTCTCTAAAGGACAGCCTTTTTTTTAATTCCAAAAACTACTTTTCTTTAAAAGATATTGTTAATGGTGTCCCGCTAAAATCAAATTTTCTTCTTATTAAATTCTCAAGAAATTTCTTATAATTATCGGGAACATACTTAGCATTACTTGAGAAGAAAATAA
>JAFGID010000249.1 GCA_016929735.1 Ignavibacteriales bacterium
AGATTGAGAAAATAATTTTGCAATTCTTCCTTCGTCAGACCCATCAGACAGAATTTATTAAATTTTTTCATTGCAGGTTTTTCCTAAATATTTGATTATTATTTTGCCACGAAGGCGCGAAAACACAAAGAGTTTATTTATATTTCGGTGTCTTCAGCCAATTATCTCTGCCACAAAATGAATTGAAATTATTTTGAAAAGAAAAAAATAATTTCTTTATTTTAAAATATAAAATATTTTGATTTATTAAATAATAGAAAATTATAAATGCGAAAATTATCTCACGACGAAATATCAAAAAACCGTTCAACACTTGATACATTACATAAAGTAAAAAAAATGCCAGTTTATGTAGTTCTTAACAGCATAAGGAGTTGTTACAATGTTGGTTCAATTTTCAGAACATCTGACGGTGCAATGATTGAGAAAATATTTTTGTGTGGATATACTCCTACTCCAGAAAAAAAGGAAGTTTTAAAAACCGCTCTCGGAGCAAGTGAAAGTGTTGCTTGGGAATATCATAAAGAACCGAAAGAAGTAATTTATAAATTAAAAGAACAAGGGCTGAAAATCTGTGCTCTTGAATTAACAGAATTGAGCATACCGAATTATAATCTTGATAAGAGTGTTTTTCCGATGTGTTTAATTGTTGGAAATGAAATTACAGGTGTTTCGCAAGATCTGCTTGACTTGTGTGATCTGTCAATTGAAATCCCGCAATTTGGAATAAAACAATCTTTGAATGTTGCAGTAGCTTATGGAATTGCAGTTTTTGATTTGAGACGAATTTATGACACAAAAAAATGATTTTTTATACAACAAATAGTATTTTCTTTAGTCTAAATTTTCATTAAATGAAGATTTTAATATTAAATACCGAAAGATTATTTAAAAGTGGTTTTCTTTTTAAGCTTTATTTTTTATTAATTTTTATACCACTATCATTTTTCGCTCAACCTCAGGATATTCGCTTCGAACATTTAACATTATCGCAAGGACTACCCGACAATAATATCAACACAATTTTTCAGGATAAATTTGGATTTTTATGGCTCGGAACTGATAATGGATTAGCAAAATATGATGGCTATAGTTTTACAATTTATAAACCGAATGATGAAGAACCGAACAGCATCAGCGATAGACTAATTACAGCAATATATGAAGACCATATTGGTAATTTGTGGATTGGAACACAACGTGGAGGTTTGAATAAATTTGATCGCAACAAAAATAATTTTATTAGATACACGAACAATCCTAATAATAACAATTCACTTAGTAATAATTGGGTAACAGTAATTTTTGAAAAGCATAACAGACCCGGTGTCTTATGGATCGGGACAAACGGTGGAGGATTAAACCGTTTTGATTATGTCGATAATAAATTTAAATGTTATAAAAGTGAACCGGGAAAATTAAGGAAAATTCATAGCAACTACATCAACGCAATATGTGAAGACAGAAATATAAAAGATATTTTGTGGATTGGAACGGGTGATATTCGGAATCGCTCTGACGATGGAGGGTTATATGCTTTTGTCGACTCAATCGAAACATTTAAAAAAATAATTAGAGATACTGAAAATATAAATACTTTGAAGAGTAATTATGTTACATGTTTATACTCAGATATTCAGGGATATCTATGGATTGGAACGATAGAAGGTTTACAAAAATTTGAAATTAAGACTTACACTTTTACCGATTATTTATTTAATAACAATGTAAACAACATTTCCAATAATTTTATTACCTCAATTTACGAGGACAGAAGTAATTTAATCTGGATTGGAACAAGAGAAGGGTTAAACCGATTTGATAAATCAACTGGTAGCTTTTTCAGATATACTATTGAAGAAGATAATAATAATTCTCTCAGCAGTAACCTGATACTTTCGATATTCGAGGATAGAACAGGAATGCTTTGGTGTGGAACAGACAAGGGACTGAACAAACTTAATCGTGCAATCAGAAATTTTCCGGTTTATAGAAATAATCCATTAAATAAGAATAGTCTTTCAATCAATACAGTCTATTCGTTCACTCAAGATAAAGATGGAATACTTTGGATTGGCACTAGAAAAGGTTTGAATAGATTTGACAGAAAGAAAGGTAATTATCGACTTTATTTAAGTAATGAGAATAACCCTAACAGTCTGACTCACGATGTAGTATATTCCCTTTTCACTGATGAGAAGAATAAAAATTTAATTTGGATTGGTACTGCTAATGGATTAACAAAATTTGATTTGTCAACGAATAGATTTACAAAGTATTTTCCGAATGAAAATGATTCAAAAAGTTTAAGTCATAAAACTGTTGTTCCGATTGTTCAGGACAAATCAGGTAATTTATGGCTCGGAACTATTGGTGGTGGATTAAATAAAATGAATACTGTTGATGGTTCATTTACTCATTTTAAAAACAATCCGAATAATGTAAACAGTGTTTCGGGTAATGATATTTCTGCACTTTACATTGACAGAAATGATAATTTATGGATTGGAACTTGGGGCAAAGGACTAAATAAATTGAATTTGAGAAACAATTCTATACAACGATACAATATCTCAAATGATAGTATTTCAATTGATTATTTTGTTGTCTCGATTCTCGAAGATAAAAAGGGTAGATTCTGGCTGGGGACCTATAATTCAGGTTTAGTTCTTTTTAAACCTGATAGTGGAATTTTTAAACAATATTTTACGGAAACTGAAGGACTTCCACATTTTGGTGTATTAGGTTTACTTGAAGATTTTGAAGGCAATCTTTGGCTAAGCACACAAAGAGGACTTTGCAAATTTAATCCTGATACAAAAGAATTTACAAACTATGATGAAGCAGATGGATTACAGAGCAATGAATTCATCAGACAATCCGCTTATAAGAGTAAAAAAGGTGAATTATTCTTTGGTGGTGAAAATGGTTTCAATGCTTTTTTCCCAAATATGGTAAATAATCCATACCCACCGGAAGTTGTAATTACAGACTTCAAATTATTTAATATCAGTATAAGCCCCGATAAAAACTCTCCACTACAAAAAAATATTTCTGAGACAGATACAATTATGCTTTCATACGCTCAGAATGATATTGCTTTTGATTTTGTCGGATTACATTATACCCGTCCCGAGAGAAATCGTTACGCATATATATTAGAAAATCATGAAACACAATGGCGTGAAGTTGGTGACCAACGGCGGGCTATTTACCCCAATTTAGACCCTGGAGAATATATTTTTAGAATTAAGGCTGCAAATAGTGACGGTGTATGGAATGAGATTGGAAAAACCATTTACATAAAAATAAATCCGCCGTTCTGGCTAACTATCTGGGCTTATATTTTTTATTTTCTAACAGCGGTATTTTTATTTTTTAGGTTTAGAAGATTCATAATAAACAGAGAATTAGAAAAGTCAAGATTAAGAGAAGCAGAATTAAAACAACAAGCAGCAGAAGCACAGGCGAGAGCAATACAACTTGAAAATGAACGAAAAACTCTTGAACTTGAGGAAGCAAGGAAATTACAGCTTTCTATGTTGCCACAAAAAATCCCGACGCTTCCAAATTTGGAAATTGCCGTATATATGAAAACCGCCACTGAGGTCGGTGGTGATTATTATGATTTTTCAATTGCAAAAGACGGGACACTAACAATTGCAATTGGTGATGCCACAGGGCATGGATTGAAAGCAGGTACCATGGTTTCTGTTATGAAAGGATTATTCTGTTCAGATGCAGACGATTTGGATATCCAAAAATTCTTTACAAAATCCACCACTACAATTAAAAAAATGCAATTATGGAATTTGTATATGGCTTTATCCCTTATGAAAATAAAAGATAGCGAGTGCGAAATTTCCTCAGCAGGAATGCCTCCGATATATTTTTATAATTCAGAAAATAATAAAATCAACGAGATATCGTTAAAAGGAATGCCGCTGGGAGCGTTCAATGATTTTGAATATAAAATAGAAAAGATTAAATTGAGCTCGGGAGATAAAATTTTATTACTGACAGATGGATTTCCCGAGTTATTCAATAAAGAAAATAAAATTTTCGGATATGAAAATATTTCAAAAGTATTTTCTGAATTTGCGAATGCAGAACCAGATGAAATCATTCAGCGCTTTATGGAGAAAGCAAATCTCTGGAGCGATGGTAATCCTCCAAATGACGACATAACATTTATAGTAATAAAAATTAAGTGATGCATAATGAAAGACAGTAGATTAAAAACAAGTTTGGAAATAATTGGAATATTTATAATTATTATATGGGGAGTAGAAATTATTGATATAATTTTCCCCGGAAGTTTTCACGAGTATGGAATTTATCCAAGAGAAACTGCAGGTTTAATCGGAATAATTTTAGCACCTTTAATTCACGCTGATTTTTTGCATTTATTCTCAAACACCGTACCCTTGTTTTTTTTGGGACTTGCAATTTTATATTTTTATCCTAAATCTTCGGGTGTTGCAATTATAATAATTTACTTACTGACTGGTG
>JAFGID010000250.1 GCA_016929735.1 Ignavibacteriales bacterium
CTCTGTTACTTTGTCTAAGTCAATTCCACCTTTATTATCTAAAAAACAGTCATCGGGCTTTTTTGTACATTTATTTAAACAAAATTCTACAGGTGGTTCAATATTTATTGCTTTGTTGCCCTGTGGACCCCAAAGGATTTTTGAACAAGCCGGTAATGTACAAAAGAATGTCAATGACGGAATTTTTAAAGCAGCAGCAATATGCGAAGGTCCTGTACTTGATGAAACTAATAAATCAAGTGCAGCCACTTCACAAAAAAATTCTCGCCCTGATTTATAAATATATTCTACTCCTGATATATTTCGCACCTCTTCGACAGGCTCAATATCTGTTACAACAATTTTAATGTTTTTTAATTTCAACAAATTGTCAATTAGTTTTCTATAACCACTCGGGCTAATATTAGGAGTTGATTTTCCATGAGTAGTATGAATACCGATAACAAATTCATTATTTGGTGAAAACATTTTTCGAAAGGATTTTACTCTCGCTTTTTCCTCATCTGTCAGGTATATCTCAGTTGAGATGTCATCTGTTGCAATGCCAATTTTTCGTGCCAAATCCATACAATAGTCAGCTTCACTTTTCAGGTATTTATACTTTTTTCTTGAAGCAAATTTTGTGAAAGTAATATATTGATAAAATTTATGTCCGACACCAATGCGATACGGAATACAGGAAAAAAATAAAACCCAATTTAATCTTTCTGTTGGACGCAAGTTAAGTGCGTGAGTAAATTTATATTTCCTGACTTTTTTTACTAATTGCCAAAATGTTTCTTTTTTATTTTTTTCTGTAAAGTCGTCTAGCAAGATTAAATCAACATACGGATTGTTTTCATAAATTGCTTTTGTATAATCACGGACTAATACTGCAACAAATGAATCAGGAAATTGTTTTTTAATTTCTCGCGGAATAGGTGTTGATAAGACAACATCACCAATTCTATCCGTCCGAACGATTAAAATTCTTTTTTGCTTTTTTTTATTAAATACCATCGCTACTTTATTACCTTTTCATAAAGTGAAATTGTCTGCTCAGCTATTTTATCCCATAAATAATTTTCTTTAATATGGCTTTGCAATCTTTCTGTTTTTGGTTTATTTAAAGATTTTTCAATAGCACTTTGAATGGATTTCGTAGAATGCGGCTCAACATATTCAGCGAATTCCTTGAAATATTCTTTCGTCCCGCCATAAGGAGTAATGACAATATTCGCACCAGCTAAACCTGCTTCGAGAGCCGCACGGCCGGGTGTCTCGAAAATCGAAGGAAGAACAAATACTTTACACGCTGCATAAGCAGATGCTAATAAATCAGAATTATGTTCTAATCCATCTATGAATAGAATATTTTTATTTGAATTAATCTCAGCCATAATTTTACGGGAATATTCATTATCAATTTTCTTCCCGATAATTACAACCTTATGATTTATGTTTTTACAAGCTTTTACCAAATTCAAAACATTCTTTCTCTCGTATCCGATATGTCCAACAAAAAGAATGAAATCTTCTAATCCATATTTTTTTATAAAAAGATTTTTATCAGAATTAAGAAATTTTTCCGATACACCATTTGGAATAACGGTAATTTTTTCTGAAGGAATTTTTAATCCTTTACTACACAAGTTTCCTTCGGCTTGTGTATTTGGTAATACCATTTCTGACCAATTACAAATATCTGCAAAAATATTATAATCAAACCAAAAGCCGGGTGCGATTTTTTTGAATATATTTCCAATGCAACTTATCATTCTGATATGAATATTTGAATGTGTTGAGAAAATTATTGGATTGACAACATATTTCAAATTCCTGTTTTTAAATTGATTTGCTAAATTATATATTCCAAGATTGGCACCGAACAAATGAAATAAATCATACTCTTTGGTTTTTTGAGGCGTACCCCAATAACTAAAGAGATCAACTTGAATGTTTTTGTCCTCTAATGATTTCTTTAATTGAAATATTTTAACGTATGGACCTCCTTGTGTAAAAGGTACTCCGGCATATGTTGCAAAACATATCTTCATTGTTTTAACCTTCTTAATCTGAAAATTATTTCTTCTTTAAGCAAATTTATATCAAATTTTCGTAATTCAGAATAATTTAATTTTTTATCATAAATTATTTCATTTTCTAATTTATTTTTATAACCAATTTCTCCATTTGTGATTGGCTCAATAAAGACATCACCATTTGGTAATCTAACTTTACATAAGAAATTTTCATTACAGTTTGAAGTGTTAATGATAATTTTATTATTTTGGTAATCAACATCCCATTCTAAAGCAAGTCGTTCTTTCCACCACTTAGCATATTCAATAAAAGAGTAATTTCTAATTTTTAGTTTTTTTAATTCTATAAATAATTCATCAAACAATTCAAAACGATTCTGAAAGGGATGTGTGTAAAAAATTATAGGTTCATCGAAATATAATTTTTCGTTTATTATATCAAGGAAATATTGCAGCATTTCATCTTTGGTATGTTGTGTTCTAGATAATCTCCCAACACTAATCGGATGAATTGGTATTTGCAACACTTTTGAGAAATCTTTACCAACAATTGGAAACGACGGGAGGTTGTCATAATCAAAACAGAATTCAGAAGAGTAGAAAAAGTTGAAATGTTCGAGTGCTTTATTTAAATTCTCATTCCATTCGCCATAGGGTGCTGCATAGCCTTTAGGATTTATTCCAATATTTTTTAACAATTCTAGTCCATGATTTATGTCATCAAGATTCTTTTGATAAGACGAGGATATTTTATGCCGGAAACAATGATAGCCAAATTCTTGATTGTTAAATTGATTAAAAATTTGCAATTCATTTTCAATGGATTTTGTCTCGATAAACCAACTTGCTTTGATTTGGTGCTTTTCGCAGGTTTTATATAAATTATATATTTGTTCGATTGAGCTGTAATCTGTATCAACTCTGAAACAGAATATATTTTTATTATTTTCAGGAAAGTTCCATTTTGTAAGAAAAGGTAATCTTTTCAGTTGGAAAATATATTCAAATAACTTATGAATTATAATTCTTATTTTACCTTTGGATACCTTTGCGACTTTTTCTGAAACATATTTCTTCCCAAATGCAGATGGGAATTTCTTTCGCATTGCTTTTATATCGGTAATGCTCTTAATAAATTCTTGGGGGATAACAGCAAGAATTCCTTCTCCAATATTATTGAAATAAAATAGTTCTTTCCCAGTTTCATTTATAATCAAATTAGATTTTTTTGTAAAAGTAAATTTTCTATAAATATCACAAAATATATTTTCCTGAAATAGTTTTTCATTCGTAGCTAAATATTTAACATAATTATTTTTTTTGGGAAGATTAAAATTCTTTTCTGCAGTTTTTGCATCCGTAATAATAACTCCACCAGAAGATACATATTGATTTAAATTAAAAGTTGATATCTCTCCTAAATCTTTCAAAATTAAGACAGGAAAATCTTTTGCATCCTCTGAAAAATTTGCGTAATTTAAGATAGAATAAGGGACACCAATCTGTTCAAGTAAAAGTATCCATTCCAATTCTAAATTTAATATTCCTATTCCAAGTTTCAACTAAAAATACCTTTGATTAGTACTATCTCGTTTTTCCTTATATTACAAGTATATAATGTTAAAGGTAGAAGAAGTATGATGAATGTTATTTTTAAAAGTAGGGAAAAATCTATCGAGTAATTTATTAGCAAAATAAAAATGAACGAGGATATAATAAGCGAATAAAATAATTTGTATAAATTAAAAGAAATAAATTTATGCAATTTATAAATCATATAAGCTATTGTGATAATTTCATAAAGGATTAATGATATTGTGATTCCGCTTATTGAATAAAAGTTATCCAAAAAGAATATAGAAATAAAAAAACCGAGCATCCCAATTAACATTGCAATCGAATAAAATTTTTCCTTTTTCATTCCAATTAAAGTAAAACTAAAAACGGAATTGATCAGCGTAAAAATAAAATAACCGATTAGCAATTGGAATATTAAAACTGAATCATTGTATTCTGCTCCGAATATTGTAATGACGATTTTATCTGCAAAAGTAACAGAAATAAATCCAATATAAAATGAAGAAAAAGTAATAATTCTTAATATCGAAGTAAAAGCATTCTCTAATTTATCTGAATGTCTTGTAATTAGATTTACAATTTTTGGAAAGAATATTGAGCTGAAAATTCTATCTGCAACTAATAATAAAATTATGATTCGATATGCAGCACTGTATATACCAACTATTTCTTCTGAATAAACAGCACCAATATATAAAATAGGAAACATTATTACTACCTGCGAAATTATTGTCGCGACACCAAGAGATATTGATTCCTTTAAATAAATAAATGCGTTTAAAACTTTAACTGAAAATAATTTCAGCTTTACTCTTTTCAACAAAAAAATCCAGAGAATAATTGCATTAAATATAGCACCTAAAACCCATGCATAAGCAGCAGGAACTAAATCAGAACTTGAATTAACAAACAATAAAACAAAAATTAGATAGACGACCATTCCGACAGAGCGTCCAATGGTAATAACTTCCATTTTTTCTTTACCTTGAAAGTACCAATCAATAATGAATACAGAAGGGAGGAGGTATAATAAATAAATGAAGATAATTTCACTTGTTGTTTCTGAGTGAACAAATAAAGTAACAGAATAAAATGTTACAATAGCGACAAAAACTGTAAGTGATAATTTTGATATTATCAACTTATTAATAATTGTATTATTATCTTCAATCTGTTCAGTTGTTTTTCTTGTGCCGAGCATATTAAGACCGCTTGCACTGAAAATTGCAGCATAATTTAATACTGCCAATCCTATACTTAATACTCCAAAATTTTCGCTTCCCAATTTTCGTGCTAAGTAAATTGTAGCAATAAAACCAACTAACCTCGCAATAAATTCACTCGAAAAAAGTGATACGATATTTTTTATATTTTTATTTATTTTCATTCAGCGATTGTAAAAATTCCGAAAGTTTAGTTAAATAATTTTCTCTTTCGAATGAAATTATATTGTCCGATTTCAATTCATTTAAGCAACCAGTTCTAGGGAAAATAACTTTGCATCCATAATTTAGAGCTAAAATAACGCTCCCAGATGATAATATTTCATCAAAATTAAATAGGACATAATCGACAGAATTAAAGATTAAGGACGTTTCATCATCATCAAAAAATTTTTCAATAATAAATATATTATTTTTTTTAATTGAAGATTTAATTTCATTATAACATTTTCTATTACCTTTTTTTATACTTCCTGCTATAATCAATTTTTTTTCCGATGTCTGTTCATTGAAAATCTCAATAATCTCTTGAATTCCTTTATATTTCCCAATATTGCCATACATCAAAAATAAAATATCTTTGTTAGAAAAATTAGGGAGTCCAAACTTGGTCCTAAATAAGTCTTGAGATGATTTTTTATCCATTAATTTCACTTCAAAATCAGGATGGGGATATAAAAAGAATTTATTTTTATTTATGCTAAGATAACTTGACATTATTTCAATCGCTGTTTCAGAATGAACGTGCAGTCGCTGTGAAAGTTTTGCCATACATCTCTGGAAAAATCTGTTTAGGTTAATATACTTTTTATTGTGAGGATATTTGTTGTGAATTGTCCAGACAATTTTTCCTCCAATCATTCTGTATAGTAAAATCCAAAAAAATCTCCATTTAATTCCTATGAAAGATTTTATCCCTTGAAACTCGAACCAATGATAATGAAGAATAAATTTTGAATTGAATAATTTTTTGAAAA
This sequence comes from Ignavibacteriales bacterium, assembly GCA_016929735.1. Classification (GTDB taxonomy): domain Bacteria; phylum Bacteroidota; class Ignavibacteria; order Ignavibacteriales; family Melioribacteraceae; genus JAFGPR01. The sequence goes on from JAFGID010000250.1 coordinate 5,800, forward strand.
ATAATTTTGCATGGGAAAAAACTGAAATGGGAAATACTTTTATCTTAAGTTGGTCAGACGAAAAAATATTTTTATAAAGCTGGTATAAATAATCAGTGGATTTGTACTGATAATTTATCGAAGGGAAAGTGTAAATTGTATTAAAATTTTTATTAAGAGCTAGATACTCCTCAATAAGTTTATCTGAATTCATCCAAAATTCCAAGATAAATTTTGCATCATTTTAATGTCAAAATTCTAAAAAGAATACATAAGAGAAATTGTATGTGAACTACCGAGCGAATATTGGAAAGGAGTAAATGCATAATCAAAATTAAAAGAATTCCATAAAATCCCGAGACCAACACTAAAATCCTTTGATTCATATCCTGTAATATAACCGAGTCTAATTGCTATCAAATTTTGATAAAGAAATTCTGTCCCGAAATGAACATGAACATCATCTGTTGCAAGATATTTTTGCAAACCTGTAAGAAATACTATATCAGTATTTATTGCTTCAAATTTTTTAGTATAGGACGTTCCAATTCTCAAATCAGCAGGAAGTTTGGTTCGCTCAACTCGAAGTTTTTCCATATCTCCAATATTTTTTAAGGAAATTCCAGCATCGAGATTCTCAATAATATTTGAATAAACTAATCCAATATCACCTGCGAATCCCTTTGCTTTATTATGGAAAAAACTTTCGTAGATATATTTAAATGTTAATCCTAAATCCAAATTATTGTAAATATTAAAACCAGTTGAAACACTTCCGAAAAGATAATGAACATTAAAAGTTGCTTCTGCTTCTCCGGGTCCTGTTCTTATTTCGATATCGGGTATATTTGTAGAATTAATTCCTAATACGAAAGGAAGACCAAATAATTGAAAACCTATCGCAAGCATATCACACTTTACATCTTGTATCCATTCTGAATGTGTGAAAGAAATTTGAGATTGTGTGAGATTTGTAATAAGTGCAGGATTATAATTTAATGCTGTTACATCTTTTGCTGTTGTAACACCGAGATCACTCATTGCAATGTTTCGTGCACCAAAACCGAGCTTTAAAAAAGCCAAACCGCTATTACCAGCAGTTTGAGCTGCTAAATTTGATGCAAGAATTAGAAAAACAAAAATTATTTTTTTCATTAAAGTGAAATTTTGATTATTGTACCAAATTGACGATTGTAATATAATACTAGAGAATTACTATCTGTGTAAAAATGAACTATCCAATCTGCATAACTTGAATTTCCAATTACTCCGGGGATAGATATCGCAGCACTTGGTAGTAGGAACATATCTATTTTTGAACCTGAGTGAGAACTTCTAAAAGTACTTACATCAGAACGAGCTAACATTGTTGTTAAAACAGCAGGGCTATCATGATAAGTTGCACTGCTATTTATGTTCGTTGTTGCTAAAGCTCCAAATATAGTACTTAATATACCTTTTGCTGTAGGGTCTTGAATATAACCTAGCATTGTCGTAAAATTAATCGGAGATTTTACAGGACCTGCTGCATAAACAGGAACGTAAAATTCATTGCTACCCTTGGAATCGGATTGAACAATGTATACAAAAGCATTTGTTGTTGGGCTAAGTAAATTAACCTTGCCATCGGTTGAAATATTCCAGCCATAGATGCCTGCTAATTTAGCATCAGACGACCAGCTTGCAGCAGCACTCAATACAGGATTTACGTTTTCTTTAGCTGTAAATAAACTCTGAAGGATATTTTCATCATCGCAAGAAACAAAAATTGCGAATGACAATACGATTAAAAATAATATTTTTTTCATAACTTTATATTTACTCCTATTATGTGTTGATCTCCTATAGTATAAGGTTCGAATACAAATGCATAATCAATTCCAATATTCCAGCTATCTAATTCCTTGGAATAAGAAAACCCTAATGATGGTTTGGGCAAAAAGTTAGAATTAGAAATATTCAGTCTATCTAAACCTCCACGCAGAAATAAATTATTAAATATTTTATATTCCACACCAAATTTAATAAAATTTGTTGTATTATTAAAGCTTTCAAATTCAATTGCAGTAATTATTTCTGGTTCATCAAAGTGGTAGGAGAATCCAATTTTTTTACTCATTGGAAATTTGTCAGTTGTTGATCTCCCTTGCTGTCCGTATAAATCATTTGTATCCCATTTATATGCACTATTTAAATCAGAAACAGAAGCACCAAGATTCATATTATCCGAAATCATATAAATTATTCCTACATCAAACCCTAGACCGGTCGAAGAAATATTTTCGTAAAGGGAGTAATAATAAAATCTTACATTCAAACCCAATATAAAAGTTTTCGAAAATCTTCTTGATAATCCGACAAAAAACAAATTTTCAGATGTTGAGATTTCTCCTTTTTTTATTCCTTGGTTATCCCTTTCCTCTATACCGCTTACTCCAGAATTTATTATACCTATAGTTAAACCTGTCATATTGCTATAATCTTCAGAATCTTCTTGCTCCCTGCGTGCTCCGAAAATAAATCTCCGAGTATAATTTATATAGTTAAGCTTTCTATCTAAAGCCAAAAATGAATAAGCTGCATTTATTGAATTGCCTTCTTGAAATGCAGTAACAGCAGGATTATAATAAGAAACAAGTTCACCTTCAGTAACAGCTACCATTGCATTACCCATTGCGATTCCTCTTGCACCAAATCCCATCCTACTGAATGAACCGGTTTTGCCACTTATATCGCTGAATTTTGGTTGAGCGAATATTTGAGATGATATTAGTAATATTATTAAAAAAAACGATTTCTTCACATATACCTCACATGTTATCTTAATACCATAATTTTCCCGAAAACCGGAGCATCATTATGGATATCAATCCTATAAAAATAAACACCGTTTGGAACAATCTCACCTTTTTCATTTTGTCCGTCCCAATATTCAATCTGATCAAATCCGGCATTTCTCTCGGCATTTTGGAGCAGCGTCCTAACCAAATTCATTCCAAAATCAAATATTCTTATCGTTACATCTGTTGTCTTATTGTTTGTATTGTATTTTATTTTTGTATGCTCCCATTCGGGTGAGAATGGATTTGGAAAAGCGTATGTATCAGTATTGGAATTCAATGGTTGTGAAGCAAGGTAAACTTTCCAGCTTCCTGTCCAGAAATCGTTAGCGGTCTCAGTCGTTTTTACCAAACCATTAACTGAGCCAATCCAGATTTCCGAGAGGTAGGGTGATTTAAATAAAGAATTCACTGAAAGAAATTCAAACGTGTTTATTGGAATTTTTGTTAAATCATCTTTTATAGGTGGTACATTTAACCACGTAGTACCTGAATTGTTAGATCTGAATAAACCATTATCTGTTGCAACAAAAACATCGGAATGCATTGTTCCATCATTTTTTTTATAATATTTGAATGAGAAATTATGAGGTTTTTCTTCGGGTAAAAATGTTAGCCAAGTAGCTCCACCATCGGAGGAAGAACTAACACCATAAAATTCATTATTATCATCTGCACGCCACGTTGATGCCCAAACTGTAGAATTTAAAGTATCATAAGCTAATGCAGTTACAAAATTTCCTGATATCGGATAATCCTGATTTTGGTGATTGAATTTAATCCAAGAAATACCACCATTGGTTGATTTATTAATACCATCAGCCGTGCCGACATAAATCACCGAATCGTTTATTGCAATAACTGAAAATCCTAAATGATTAAGGTTTCCAGTACTCCCTGCTCTAGGACGTAAAGAAAAATTCAATGTTTCATTAGGCGAGATTTGTCTTAAATTATCAGGAGGCAAAACCACTCTTTCCCATTTTGTATTTGGATTTGACTTCAAGTCAGAAATCTTACATTTTCTTAAACAACCCGACCAGGAAGTTATCCAAATAGTATTTTCAGTAAAAGCAATATCGTATATGACATTTTGTTGTGGAACGGTGATAGGTAAAGTGGTAATATTATTTATACCATATATAGTAGTAGTATCGTTGGGGTCATCAAGGGGTTGAGGAATAAAATCCCAACTATTTCCGTTGTTTGTTGAAAATCTAATTCCACCCCCAGTGCTTATCATACTATTATTTATTTCTTCGCTAAATGCTGTAGCCACAAATATAATTCCTTTGTAATATCCCACAGCTGAGACACTATGTTCACCAAAATTATGTGTACCGTAAAAATTTGTCCAAGTACTTCCATCATCGGTTGAACGACTTAATCCTCGAGATGTCCCCAACCAAATTGTATCATTAACAATAACAATATCCGAAATTGAATTACTTAATTGTGTCTTGGATAATTCAAGGTTTGGTGTGTATCCATCAGTCTTGTACATCTTTGGTACGTTTTGTCCATAGATGTTTATTATACCAATAAGAAATATTGGTAGAAAAATTTTTTTAATCATAGTAAGCTAATATTGTGAGATAATGTATTGCTGAATTTTCCACCCTTATCTTTTGCTTTGAATTCAAATCTATAAATGCCTCTTGTCTGGCTTGGAACAGCTTCAATTATTAATGAATAACGTCCATCGTTGGCTACTTGGTCACCATGATTAGTAATATCTCCATCATCATAAAGATAAAATTTATTTCCTGAAGTCGTTCCATTTGGTCTATATGTTAAAAAATAAACCTCAGCAATGTCTGACAAACCGTTCGAATCGTTTACTGCAATCGAAACAACAAATGCTGATTTTGGAGATTGAATAATTACTGTATCAGGTGCTTGAATATCTGAGATAATAGGTGCAAAATTGTAAAGATTATTTTTATAGAAAAGATTTTTCGCAAGTAATTTTTGAGTTTTGGAATACTTGTCTTTTCCAATTATTTCGATATAATAGTAACGACTTTGAAATTCTTTACTGAAAAATGTTTTGCCTGTAAATATTTTGTCATCAGCAATTTTATCAGCATTATTTGTAATATCTCCATTATCTAATAATGGAAATTTATCTGCTAAAATTTCCTTCCCATCGGTTGATTTAACGTTGAAGAATAATTCCTCGTTAAAAGTATCAGACATTTTAATTGATACTATCAATGAAGAATCGTTAGGAGAATATACAAGTGTATCAGGTATTGTAACTTCTACCCATTGAAAGTTACTTTGTACGTTATCAACGATTGAATCTGGAATCTCGTCGCAACCGAAGAAAATTAAATTTACAACTAATGATATCTTAAATAAATTTTTCATAATACAAAATTACAATATTGAATAAATCGTTAAAAGGAAAAAATCTTTGACCTTAAAAATTACCAAATATTGAATGGCATTGGGGAAAATGAAACAATGAAAATGAAAATAGCAAAATATCCGAGCATTCTTCTTCTGGCATCAAGAGTTTCAAATTGAGCAACAGGTGGATGTTTTATTTTTATTACAAAATACAAAAGCAAAGCCCACACTATCCAACCGGGCCAGCCAAAATTTATATTAAATCCAAAATATGAATCTAAAAATCCAATAACACTTAATGCAACTAAAACGATCATTGTAATTGTTGATATAATTTCTTGCTTTTTCTCTCCAAACATGCTGTAAATAATATGTCCTCCATCAAGTTGTCCGACCGGCAGTAGATTCATTGCAGTAATTAATAACCCAAACCAACCAACGCATAAATAAGGATAATGATAAATTTCTGACATTGGGGGGATAAATTCACCCGGTCTTGAAAAAATATCCCTGAAAAAAGAAAACAAAATGGTATCACCAAATTCAAGATGAATATATTGCTGTCCATACTCAGGTAAAAAATAATCAGGATGTATATTTAATAAATAATCAATACTCGGTAAGTAAGAATATCCAATAATTATTACGATTACACTCGCAATAAAACCTGCTACCGGTCCAGCAATCCCAATGTCAAACATTGCCTTGTTATTTTGGATTGCAGAACGAGTTCGAATAACGGCACCCATTGTTCCAAAATTTAAAAAACCCGGAATAGGAGGGAATGGAATGTAATATGGTAAAGTTGCGTCTACCTGGTGATAACGTGCTGCAAAATAGTGACCGAATTCGTGACAAGTTATAATAAATAAAATTGACACTGCATAAGGTAGTCCTCTCATAAATGATTCGAGATTAATTGAACTAACTCCTACCGCAGTCCAATCCATTCCAGCAATTATCGTTGTTATAAAAGTTAAAGCAAATAAAAGTAGATGAAAATATGGTGAATGCTTCTTTGGTATCTTCTTAATTTGTTTTGCTTCGTAAATATTTTGTTCAGAATTAGTATTCATTTTATAAATCTAAATTAAATCCGATGGAAGACATTTTTTTATTCTGAGAATAATATTCTCCATGAATATTTTTGCCAGAGTAATAGTTATAATAAAAACTGATTCCTCGTCCATTTGTGTGACCGATCTTTATTCCAATTGATAAGGAATTGTTACCTGTATATTTTGTATTGTTAATTATCTTTAAATCATATCCAATGAAAGGTGTAATTTTTTCAGTTATAAAATCTTCAAAGAAATATTCAAATCCAATTTGGTAATTATCCTTACCAATATGTGTTGGATCAACGTGAACCAAATAAGTAAAACCGATATAACCTCGCAAATTTTCAAATCTGATATAAGGAATTAATTCAAGAAATTCTCGGCTATACACCTGTGGTCTCAAATCATCACGCCATTCCTGACTCTGATTATCATAATGTCCATCAACAAAGTGTGCACTTATGTGGCTGATTCTAAATCTCGCACCTAATTCAAGATTCTCAAATATTTTTTTATATCCAAAATTTATTCCAAAAAGATAATCAACTGCATCAACAGGAAAATGGAAATTCTTTTCACTTCGCAATAAAGCCCAGGTAAAAAAATCTGCACCAAAAGAAAATATTTCTTTCTCGGTTATTGAATAAGAAAAAATATCTATCGAATTTCCTATGTCCAATCGCAATTCGTTTTCCCCTAATTGAATTAGTGAACCAATTCTCGGTTCTAATATATTTGCAGTAAAGGGTTGAATGTTCAACCCCGATGGAAACAATTCAAATTTTGATTGACAATGGATAACTGAAAAAATAAAAAATAAAATTAAAATCCTCAGTTTTTTTTTCATTAAACTCGACCTTAATTATTTTATTTAACTTAATAATTGGATTTTGATAACCTTGAAATTTTAGGTTTTATAATTTTATTATATCCGTATTTAATTTTGGACTTTAAACTTTTAATTCCGTATTTATTAAACGGAAAAGCAAATGATGGTTCAAAATAACAATTCACTGTACAACCTTTGCAGAAATCAAATCTTCCTTCATTCTTTTTGTAATAACTATAATATCCTTCTTGCATAATTTCTTTTATCGGTTTATCTATTTGAACGAACTCTTTTCCAAAATGGAAACAGGGAAGTATTATTTCATTCTTTGGAGAAATTACTATGACTCTGGAGACGGCTTTGCAACTGGGACTTAAAATATTATTTCCACCGTCTCTTCTTAACTTAATGAATCCTTCATTCATATAAATTTTAGATTTACCTTGAATAAATTTTTCTATATAGTCTAATGCTTTAATTGATAAACCGGGATTTCCAAAATAAGAAAAAACAGGATTAACTATCAGAATTAAATTATGCTTTAAAGCAATATCATACATCTGAGGTAATTTTTTATATGTCCGATTAGTGACAGTAAACAATATATCAGGATGTTCACCGATTGATTTTGCAACCTCAATACTTTCAAAAACCTTTTTGTAACAATTAACATTTCTGATTTTATTATGCTCTTCTTCGTTTGGTGAATCTAATGAAAAGTGGAGTAGGTTGACTAATCCTTTTAATTTTTCTGCATATTTGGGATATAAAATTGTGTTTGTAGTTATGCTCGTTTGCATTTTCAATTCACGCGCAAATCTTGTCATCTCAACAATTGATTTGTTCAGTAGCGGTTCGCCACCGGTTAGATCAATGAATTTAACACCAAGTTTTGATATTTGGAGTATGTTAAAAACATAATCTTCAAATGTAGCATCAAGATTTTTTTGTTTTGGATTTAGTTTTCCAAAATGGCAAAAATCACAGTTTGCATTACAGCGGTAAGTAACATAATAATTACAAAGCAGCATCATTCGAAAATCCTATCTTTCCATTGAACACGACGGTTAAATAAAAGCGCAAATGGTAAGCACAGAACATAAATGATATAATAAACCTCAAATGCCATATAATGAATTATTTTCATTCGAAGTTTAAGTTTTGTGTGAATAGCAAGTAAGAAAATAAAATCAATTAGGACTTTAGTCATTATGATTGAAACGGTTATTGGAGTAAAAAAGAATGGACTGATAATCATAAATAAATGATTGACGAATCCGATTCCCATAACAAAGTAACCGGCAAAATCACTTTCCATACCACCGACACCCCATCTCTTCTTCTGTGCGTACAACGATTTCACATCCGGGCAAGGTTTGGATGTAACTAATGCATCTTTGTCCAATGGGTAAATAATTTTGTATTTTTTAAGATTATGAAATGCCATCAATAATTGAAAATCTTCTGTGACTGAAAATGGAATTGCTTCGTAAGTACC
>JAFGID010000251.1 GCA_016929735.1 Ignavibacteriales bacterium
AAATGGAAAGGAATTTTTTGTTGTCTTTGCAATTGTATTTCCTGCTTTTACCGGCATGACCGCTGGTGTTGGCTTATCAGGAGATTTAAGAAATCCCAAAAAGTCAATCCCAATAGGAACGATATCTGCAACATTTGCTGGTATGATAATTTATTTTTTTATAATATGGAAATTATCAGTTTCGGCAAGCCCCGAGGATTTAATTTCAAATCAATTAATAATGAGCAAAATTGCCTTGTTTGGTTTTATTGTAATACCACTCGGGTTGGCAGCATCAACAATATCGTCGGCAATTGGTTCTGTGTTAGTTGCCCCTCGTACTTTACAAGCAATCTGTACAGATAATTCATTCCCTATTAAAAGATTTAATCGTTTTTTTTCGAAAGGAGTTGGTGAACTAAACGAACCATATAATGCGACAGTTTTAACCAGTATCATTGCATTAGCATTCGTAATAATGGGAGATGTTAATGCCGTTGCCGAAATCATCTCAATGTTTTTTATGGTTACTTATGGTTCTCTTTGCTTGATTTCTTTTCTTCATCATTTCGGAGCAGATCCTTCATATAGACCTTCATTTAAATCGAAGTGGTATATCTCAATGCTCGGTTTTTTAATGTGTGTTTATCTGATGTTTCAAATAAACACTCCTTATGCAATAGTTGCAATTGTTATTATGATGATTCTTTACATCTATTTGAGCAATCATCATAAAGACAGAAATGGATTGGAAGCGATTTTTCAAGGAGCAATTTTCCAGTTGAGCAGAAAATTTCAGGTCTTTCTGCAAAAGAAAAAGAAAGCTGATTTATCAAAAAATTGGAGACCATCAGCGGTTTGTGTTTCTAAAGATTCTTTTGAAAGGGATAAAGCTTTCAACTTGTTAAATTGGATTTCATACAAATATGGCTTTGGAACATATATTCATTTAATTGATGGATACTATTCAAAATCTACAAATCAGGAATCAAGAAAAATTCTGCAACAACTAATTGACAGACATAATGTCGGCAAATATAATGTTTATATCGATACTCTTATTTCTCCGTCTTACACTTCTGCAATTGCACAGATTGCACAACTGCCCAGCCCATCGGGAATGGAAAATAATATGATTGTATTTGAATTTGATAAACATAATCCCAAGAACTTGAAACAAGTTATTGAAAATATTGCCCTTGTTCAATCCGGGGATTTTGATATTCTTATTCTTGGTAACTCATCGCGAATTATTAATTTCAAAAAAGGAATTCATATTTGGATTAGAGAATTGACGCAGAAAAATGCAAATTTAATAATTTTACTTAGCTATATTTTTTTAAGTCATCCTGACTGGTCGAAAGGTTTTATAAAATTATTTAGCGTATGCAAGGAAGAGAAAGTGCCTGAAATTATCGAGCAATTAAATGAATTGGTCTTATCAGGTCGGCTACAGATAACGAAAAAAAATATTGATATAATTATCAAAGACGAAGACATCAGTCTTAAATCAATTGTAAACGAATACTCCAAAGATGCAGGATTAACTATCATAGGTTTTAGCGAGGAATTACTAAAGCACACTGGCGAAGAATTATTCTTAGGATATGATCAAGTAGGCGATATACTTTTTGTTGAAGCTGCAAGCTCTAAGACGATAGATTATGGTTAATAGTATAATAAAAAATTATAAATATATTAAAGTCCAATTATATTTAAAATAAGGAATTAAAAATGAAAAAGTTAATTTATGCTTTTATCCTTGGCATTGTACTTTCTTTTTTATTACAAGCACAGGATGAAACCCCACACACTTATACTAAAATTTGTGAGGTACCATATACTTCGGTTAAAAATCAGGGAAGGGCAGGTACTTGTTGGTGTTTTGCGACTATGTCGTTTTTAGAAAGTGAGATTTTACGAATAAAACAGGGTGAATACGATTTATCCGAGATGTTTGTTGTTCGACACACGCAACCTATGAAAGCAAAAAAATATGTTCGATATCATGGCAATGCATCGTTTGGTGATGGAGGACAAGCACACGATTTATTTTATGTGCTTAAAAATTACGGTATTGTTCCTGAAAAAGTATACAATGGATTACAACTGGGCGATACAATCCACAACCATGGCGAATTGACTGAAGTTTTACAATCAATGTTGAATGCAGTTGTTGCAAAGAAAGGAGGTAAAATTACTTCTGTTTGGGACAAAGCCTTTGAATCAGTTATGGATATTTATCTGGGTAAAATTCCTGATGAATTTGAATACAACGGTAAAAAATTCACTCCTAAATCATTCTTACAAGGGTTGGAAATAAATCCTAATGATTATGTTGAATTAACTTCATTCAACCATCACCCCTTTTATGAAAGTTTTATTTTGGAAATTCCTGATAATTGGATGGATTTTTATTACTATAACGTCCCTCTCGACGAATTAATCCAAATAATTGATTATGCGCTTGAAAATGGCTATTCAGTTGCCTGGGATGGCGATGTCAGCGAAAAAACATTTTCATGGAAAAAAGGTTATGCTGTTTTTCCTGTCAATGAAAAAGAAGATGGAAAAACACCTGAAAAAGAATTAAATGTTACTCAGGAATTACGGCAGGAGGGATTTGATAATCTTACAACTACCGATGACCATTTAATGCATTTTGTTGGAATCTACGAAAATCAGGAAGGAACAAAATTTTATCTGACAAAAAATTCTTGGGGACTGACAGGAAAACACAATGGTTTTCTTTATATTTCCGAACCATTTGTAAAAATGAAAACAATCGCTATAATGGTTCATAAAGATGCAATACCAAAGGAAATAAGGAATAAATTGAAATTATAAATTTTATTCTTAGTGTCCTGAGTGAACTTAGTGGTCGTAATTTAATGATTCCAAAGTTCTCTATC
>JAFGID010000252.1 GCA_016929735.1 Ignavibacteriales bacterium
AATATATGCTTGTGCAACACCGATATTACCTCCCCCTAAGCCAGCTAACATTCTTGATAATAAAAGAATAAGAAAAGAATTAGCAAAACTTAAAAGTGCATAAGAAGCAGCAGTCAAGAATAATGAGAATAAAATTACTGGTCTTCTTCCAATCTTGTCGGATAACCTACCTAAGATAGGACTTACAATAAATTGAACAAGTGAAAATGCTGCTATAACAATCCCGATATCAAACTCAGACATGGACAGCTTTTTTGTCGCAAATGATGGGAGTATTGGAATTATAATCCCAAAACCCATTAGGTCAATAAAGACCGTGGTTAAGATTATCGCTGTTGGTATTTTTTTTACCATAATTTCGTTCCACTGGAACTAATCTTGAAGCATAGAAAAATAATATCAATTTTGTTTAAGTAACACCTACCAGTCATTGAGACAATAGAGTAATGCATCAATCTAAGAATTATATTCCTTCTTTTTATCTTTAACAAAAGTTAAAATATACAATCCCACAATAAAGAACACGCCCACAGAAAGGATAGCAATTCTTTGACTACCTGTAACAGAACTTATTAATCCAAATATGAACGGACCAATTAATGCAGAACTTTTACCAAAGAATGAAAAGAAGCCAAAAAATTCAGTTTTCTTTTCCAAAGGAACTAATTTGGACATTAAACTTCTACTTGTTGATTGAGTTGCTCCCATTACACTACCTGCAATTGCACCTATCACCATGAATATTGTTTTCGACAATTCAAATCCTTCAGTGTTAAATAGTCCGGATAAATACTTCATTAGGAAATTTTCGGTATCACTGGTTATATAAGCAAGTGTGACAACAAAAATCCATATTAGTAATGTTATGACAATCGTTTTCTTTTGTCCGATAGCATCTGCGATTATTCCAAATACTATTGCACCAACGAATGCTGTTGTTTGAACAATCGCAAAAAATATTAGCAACTCCATCATTTCAAAATTCAGCGTTGAAGACGCGTAAATTCCTGAAAAAAATATAACAGTGTTTACCCCTTCAATATAAAAGAAAAAGGCGAGTAAAAACACTGCAAGATTTTTATATTGTTTTATATTTCTAAAAGTATCTGCTACTCTTTTAAGACCAATAAAAATGTATATCTCTTTTTTTTCAATTTTCTTTCTTTTTTCTTTTTGAAATAAAAAAAATGGTAAAGAGAAAACAAAGAAAAATAATGCAGATAAAGGAAATGTTATATTGTTCATTCCAGATTGGACAAAAGGATATACAAGTGCGAGTGTAGCAAGTGAACCAAGGTAACCGGCTGCATAGCCATAACCGCTAACACGTCCGTAATTTTTTTCCTCTGTAATTTCTGGCAGAAAAGAATCGTAAAAAACTAGTCCTACTTCAAAACCTATATTTGCAAAAACAAATAATAATAATGCAAATAATATATCACCCCGCCCGACAAAAAAGAGTAAAGAAGTACTAATTATACATAGCAATGTAAAAGTCAATAAAAATCTTTTTTTTCCTGCTGAGTGGTCAGATATTGCACCCAATATTGGTGATATAAATGCTGAAATTAACATTGATATTAATATTCCGGAACCCCAGTATAAATCCCCAATTGGTTTTCCTTCAGCAACGACTTCTTTGAAAAATATTGCAAATAGAAACGTAACAACAACAATCGAATATGATGTATTTGCAAAGTCAAACAAAGCCCAAATAAAAATTCTTTTTTTATTCGTTTTAATATCTTGATAGCTGTTAATTTGGTTTTGATTTATCAATCAAACCTCTTCCTGTCTTATTTAATTCATTATCTTTTTTCAATTCATTGTAAATAGAATCTAATATTCCATTTATAAAACGACTGCTTTTTTCAGTCGAATAAATTTTTGCGATTTCTATTACTTCATTAATCGAAACCTTAGCGGGGATTTCAGGAAAAAAAAGAAATTCAGCAACGGCCATATATAGCAGGATTTTATCTATCAACGAAACACGCGACATCTCCCAATTTTGAATTCGTTTTTTTAATTTTTCATCAAGTAGTGTTTTATTGTAAGTTACTTTTCTGATTAATTCAATTCCAAAATCGCGTCCTTTTTCATCTTCGACTTCGGTAAAAATATCAGTAATCATAAACTCAAGATTTTCCCAATTGAACTCTGCTGCATATAATACTTGAAGTGCTTTTTCCCTTAACTTTCTTCTGTTTACTTTATGTTCATCCATCTTTAATTATAATTATTGTATTGCTAAATTTGAATTTTATTGTACTGCAAAAAGCCAGAACAATAATAGTCCTATACTGTCCTTTGCTTTGTAGAGCAATAATTCGTTCCAAGTAATATTATTATTTGAATTACATAATACTGCATTTACATTATAAAAATTACATATTTCATTAACGCGAATTAAATGATAGCCATCAGAAATAATTACCACCTCATCAAAATTCATTTTTTCAATGATTCTTTTTTTAATAAAAAATATTTGCTCTGAAGTTGTTGATGTTTTTTCTTCAACAAACATATCATTTTTATCAATACCAAGATTTATTAAATATTCATATCCTGCTTCAGCTTCACTTACCTCACCCGGTGCATTTCCACCTGTTAGTTGAATTTTTTTTATTATTCCATTCTTATATAATTCATATGCTTTTTTTAATCGCCCTTCAAAAATTGGACTTGGTTTATTATTGCTCCATACTGCAGCTCCCAAGACTACTGCAATATCCTGTCTTGTATTCAATGATACCTTATATTTATCTGTATCATGAAATAAATAATATGAAAATGAAAAAAATATTAACCCACCAATAATCATTAGCGAGACAAAGAAAGATCTGAGAATAATATATTCCCGCTTTGATATTATTAAACTCCATACATAAACAAGAAGAAATAATTTAAAAAATTCACTTATCCCAAATATTAGAGCAATTATTACTTTTCGGATAGGATACTGCAAAAAATAACTTTCAACAAAATTTATATCAAAAAGAATAATCACTAACAAAACCATCAATGGTAGAGTTACTCCCACGGTAAAATATATAAGTGCTTTTAATTTTTTCCAGATTAGATTTCTATTAAAAAATACTATAATCAGACCAATGAGTAATAAAAAGGTAAGAATTAGATTTAACAAATTACCAATATTTGTAAGATGGAATTCATCGAAGCTTAAATTATTAATTTTATACTTCAGTCTTAATAAAAGATAAAGGTCAAATATCAGAGCTGATATTAAAATAATTTTCGCAAATAATAACTTCTTAAATATGTTAAATAAATTTAATTTCATTTGGTTTTTATAAACACATTTATATTTTCATCATTTTTTATTATTTCTGTTTCAACATTAAAAACAGATTTCAAATTCTTCTTTAGTAAAACTTTCGATTTTTTATCATCAAGAAATATTTTACCTTCTTTCATTAATATAATGCGTTCTGTATAATTTGATACAAGATTTATATCGTGCGACACTGCAATAATAGTCAACCCTAATTCTTTATTCAATTCAGCTAAAATATTGAAAATCGAAATTTGATGTTTAATATCGAGATGAGCATTCGGTTCATCAAGCAATAATAATTTTGGTTGTTGTACCAACGCTCTTGCAATATATGCTCTTTGTGCTTCACCACCTGAAACTTCGTTGATCCCCTTATTTCTTAAATGAGAAATATTCAATCTTTCTAAAGTGTCATTTACAATCTTTCTATCATTTAATTTTTCAATGCCGAAATAATTCAAATACGCAGTCCTACCCATCATCACAACTTCATATATTGAGAAAGGAAAAATAGAAGACGTGATTTGTGGGACATATCCGATTAATTGTGCTAATTCTTTATGATTATAAGATGAATAGGATTTACCTTTAAATAAACGAATACCATCGGATTGAGTTAATAGACCTGATAAAATTTTTAATAAAGTAGATTTTCCTGAACCATTTGGACCAAGAATTGAGATGAATTCTGTAGATTTAATCTTTAGGGAAATATCTTTCATTGAGAAAGAATTATTATAAGAGAATTCTATATGATTCAATTCTAATAAGAACATAAAATAAAATATTTTTTTTGCAAATGTAAAGAAAAAAATGCTTGTTAAAAATAGCTAACCACATAAAATTATGAAATAATTTACGTGGTTAGTTTAATCTACTGTCAAACCTCTATTGTTAAATCTTTTTTTTTGAAAAATCTCTTAAGAATTCCTCTCACATCGTTAATAACCGAATAAATAACAGGAACAATAACAAGTGTTAATATAGTTCCAAAAGTAAGACCAAAAATTACCGTAACACCGAGAGAACGCCAGAAATCTGCTTCCTCACCCGAAGTACCAAATGAAAAAGAACGAACATCGAATCCCCACCCGACAGTAAGAGGAATCAGCCCTAAAATTGTTGTAATAGCAGTTAACAGTACTGGTCTAAATCTTCTAATACCGGATTGTATCGCTGCTTCGTGGGGTGTCATTCCTCGTCTTTGTAGAATGTTTATATAGTCTATTAATACAATGTTATTATTTACAATTACTCCCGCCAAGCTTATTACTCCGATACCTGTCATTATAATACCAAAAGATAACTGTATTAAGCTAAGCCCTATAAAAACACCTATCAAAGAAATTAAAACTGCAATCATAATTAGAACAGGTTGTGATAATGAATTGAATTGAATAACAAGAATTAGGAAAATTCCAAATATTGCGATCATAAAAGCTTTCTGAAGAAAATTTTGAGCATCTGCTTGGAATTCATTCTGACCACCATAATTAATTGAATAATCATTTGGCATTGGAAATTTTGCAAGTTTTTCTTTTATCTCATTCAGTACCTGATTTTGATTAAATCCCTCATCTACATTACCCGTAATGGTTATAACTCTCTTTAAATCTTTTCTTCTAATACCACCAGGTCCTTTATCATATACTACTTCTGCAACACTATTAAGCGGAACACTTAGAGATTTACCTTGTTTATCATTATAAGTAACTCTCATATTACGCAATGCTTCGATATTATCTCGCTGTGATTTTAGCAGTCGAACCGTAATATCATATTCCTCTTCATCAATACGATATTTAGAAGCAGTAAAACCATTTATTGCTGTTCTGATATGATTAGCAATAAGAGTTGTATTCATCGAATAAAGAGCGGCTTTTTCTCTATCAATTATAACTCTAACTTCTGGCTTTCCTGCATCATAATTATCTTTCAAATCAACAACACCAGGGATGTCATCTATTTCATTTTTTATCTGTTCAGTTAATTTACCCAAAATTTTCAGATCGTCTCCGATAATTTCAATGCTGATTGCCTTTCCAACTGGAGGTCCCATTCCTTGTTTTGTAATTTCAATTTCAGCACTGGTCAAATTTTCAATCTCATCTCGAATTTGCTCAGTTGTAATTGTTGATGATTGCTGTCGGTCATTATATTCGAGGAATTGAACTGTTAGCGTACTTTTATTTGGAGTAAAACTTCCACCATCAAAAATACTATTGGATGAACCTACATTAGAAACAATGTGTTTTACATCTCCCTCAAGATATTTGCCTATTTGCTGTTCAATTTTTTTTGTGATTCGGTTAGTCATCTCAATATTTGTCCCAGTAGGTGCCTCCACATTAATGTTAATTCTTGGAGGATCTGTTGCTGGGAAAAATTCAACTCCCAGATTAAATTGAAAATAGGTGTTTACTATAACAATAAGTAGCATAAATGTCCCCGATAAAATTCGGATCTTATTATTTTTAAATACAAACTGTAATGCCACCCCTGCAAGAATAGTAATAATAATAACCAGAAAATTAGGGATTTCGGGATGCGATAGCCCATACAAGAAGAATCCTATTATTGGAATTTTTGCTAATAATCCTACCCAAGTTAAAATTTTAATTTTACTATTTGGATTTCTCTCTTCACCAAAAATACTTCTTAAAAATTTCTCGTATTTTTCAATCAATCTTGGAATAAAAATATCTGGGAAATAATGTACGAAGGTATACATTAATCTTCCGAATTTACTTTTTTTCTTCTCACCTTTTTCTTTTAATTTAACAAATTTTGAAGCAAATACAGGATTAATAACTAGAGCAACAAATAGTGATGAACCGAGCGTCGTTATTACGGTAATAGGCAAGAACCACATAAAATCTCCAACAATTCCCTTCCAGAACAATAGAGGAGCAAATGCCATTATAGTTGTTAATGTTGATGTCGTAATTGGCCATGCAACTTCAGCTGCTCCTTTTTTTGCAGCCTCAATTAAACTGTATCCCTCCTCTAAAAACTTATAAATATTTTCAATAATTACAATTGCATTATCTACCAACATACCGAGAGCAAAAATCAAACAGAAAAGAACCACAAAATTCAGAGTAACACCCATCGAAGATAAAATGATAAATGAAATCAACATACTCAAAGGAATAGCAATAGAAACAAGTACAGCATTCCTTGCCCCGAGAAAAAAGAATAGAACTAATATAACAAGTACCAATCCTGAGAATATATTGTTCTCCAAATTTCTAACTTGACTATCAATATCGTCAGCGTAATTTACGATTGTTGTGAATGTAATATTTTCAGGAAGTCTATCTTTTGCTTGTTTTATTACATTTTTTATATCATCAACAATATAAATAATATTGGCTCCTGTTCTTTTGGATACACTCAATGTAACACAATCATTTCCATTCAACCTTGAATATGTATTTCTATCTTTAAAACTATATTCTACTTCAGCAACATCCTTAACATAAATAGGATTTCCATCTTTTAATTTTATTATTAAATCTTCAATTAAGTATGGTTTAGTAAATTCCCCTGGGATGCGAACAAGAAAACTCATATTATCTAAATCAATAATACCACCAGGTATAGTTTTATTCTCTTCACTTATGGCACCGATAATATCGTTAAATCGGACATTGTAATGAATGAGTTTATTAATATCAACATTAACTTTTACTTCTCTTTCAAGACCACCACTAATTTTAACTTCCAAGACTCCGTCAACATTTTCGATGTCATCTTTTAGGTCATCTGCTATATCTTTAAGTTTAACCAATCCTTGAGGACCGCTTATACTGAATGTAAATATTGGCCATTCGGAAAAATTGATTTCCATTATCTCAGGTTTCTCGCAATCCGCAGGAAGTTTCGACTCTGCTTTTGTTACTTTATCTCTAACTTTTTGCATCGCTTCATCTATATCAAATCCACTTTCAAATTCAGCTCTAATTAAAGAAAATCCCTCAAATGAAGAAGAAGTAATTTCTTTAATATCCGTTATTGTATTCAATTCTTTTTCAATCGGTTGTGTAATTAACGATTCAATGTCCTCTGGCGAAACACCAAAATATGGAGTTGATACTATTATTAATGGAATTTGTATATCGGGAGTTGATTCTCTCGGTAACGAAATATATGAGATAGTACCTGCAATAATGATTATAAAAAATAAAATGAATATACTTGTTCTATTGCTAATACTTACATTTGTAATTTTCATTTGTAATCCTGAATTTAGTTTACAACGTTGATATTTTCGCCATTAATAAGATTTTGATAGCCGACAACTATTAATTTTTCACCAACTTCCAATCCGCTTTTTACAGCAATTTTTTTGTCATATCTATTGATAATTTCAATGTTGCGCTGTTCTGTTTTTCCATCCTTGGCAACAAACACTACATATCCATCATCTGTTCGCAGAGCAACTTCATCGGGTATAGAGATAATATTATCATATTTACCAACCTCAATTAATACATCAACAGCTTGCTCTGGTTTTAATATCCTCTTTGAATTCAGAATATTTATTTCAACATTAAATGTTCTATTGCTTGGTGAAACCGTTGCACTAATATAACTGATACTTCCTTGGAGTGGTTCGTCATAAATATCTTTTATAAAAATATTCACTTTCGTACCGCGACTAATTTTACCAATGTATCTTTCTGGTATACCTGCTTGAACTTTTAATGAACCTGAATTAATTAAAGATACAATTGGAGCACCTGGCACAACCATTTCACCAATATCAATAAATTTTTGATCCACTATGCCAGAAAAAGGAGCTTTGATAAAAGTTTTTTCATATCTTGCTTTCATTAGGTTATAATTTGCAAGTGCCTGGTCGCGGTTATATTTTGCTTGTAAATATTGGTATTCACTGTTTACATTATCTTTATAAACTTGCTCTTGTTTTTCAAATGTGATTTGTGCTAATTCATATTGTGCTTTTGCAGCGTCCAGACTCGCCCTTAAAACATCATTATCAATAATAAGAATCGTATCTCCTTTGTTAACCCAGCTACCTTGACTTTTTAAATATTTATAGATTATACCCCCTTCTTGATAGCTCAACTTAGCCTGTGTGACAGGTTTAATAGTTCCAACAACTGAGATATAGTCAATATAAGTGTCGCTGACTAAAGTTATGACTTCAACATTTGTAGTTTTATTTAAATTTTTTGTTTCTTTTTCCCCATCATCTTCTTTTTTCTCGATTTTTCCACAGGAATAAAAAATTAATAAAATTCCTGTTAAAAAGAATAATGAAAATAAATCTTTTAATTTCATTTTTATATCCTCAAAAATAAATTTCTAAAATGAACGATTATCAAGTAAAAATTGCAGTTGTGCATGATAGGTATGATAGTCAAGCACAGCTTTCAAATAATTAATTCTTGCTGAAGAGAATTCAAGTAATGCCGTTGTGACTTCAAGTTGAGTCCCTAACCCCGTAACAAATCTCTTTGCAGCGATATCATATCCTCTTTGTGTCTGCTCCATTGCTGCAATGAAGGCAGATATTTGCTCTTCTATTTTTTTTATCTGAAGGACAACGCTTTCATAATTATTTTGTAATTCCAATTTAGTTTGATTAAAATTTGCTTCAGATTTTTTAAATTCAATTTCTGCTTGTTCAACTTTTGAATTAATAGTAAAACCCTTAAATATTGGAACTCGCAGTGTTAACCCAATACTCGATGAAGTATTATAACGCCAATCAAAGAAATTTCTTGGATCGTTTTCAGTTGACTGAGTTTGCCAAGTAGCAAACGCAACAATTTCAGGAAAATGCTTTGAATATTCGTAGGACGCAGCAAGATCTTTTAATCTAATATCCAATTCCATCTGATTAAGTAATGAATTTTTTTCTAAAAGATTAGTCATTCCTGTCTCAAAATCAGGTAATGGTATTTTATAATATTCTAATGAGTCATCTGTTTCTATTTTTATTTTTAAATCATATCCAAGCAATATCGTTAAATTATTTCTTGCAAGTTTAAGAGTATTTTTTGCTTCTGTTAATGCAGGAAGAAAATTTTGATACTGCACATCTGCACGAATATAATCATATTCACTTGCAAGTCCAGCATCATACATCAACTTTGCATTTCTTCTATTTTCTTCAGCTCTGTTTAGTTGCAATTCGGATAATTCCACAAGCTCCTTTGTAAATAAATATGAATAAAAAGCAGTTTTCACATTGCTAATAAGTTTTGCTTCTGAAAAGTCAGCTGCTTTATCAGACATTTCAGCATAAGTTTCTGCAACACGAACAGCAAGAAACATAGCACCGGTAAAGATTGGTTGTTCTGCTCTAATTGATAAATTCATTGTATTTTCAGAGCCCATCCGAATTGAACCGAAATTTTCTATAACTACTACTGGGAGCTCAAGTGCTCGCGTATACTGAATTGTTCCATCGATTTTAGGATACAAAGCAGAACCATATGCTTCATCAACTTGCTCATAAGCTTTTTCTTTTAAAAGAATTGCTTGCTTATGTGAATAATTATTTTTTATTGCCGTTTCAATGCATTGCTCTAAATTTAATTTCAATTTTTGTTCTTGAGCAAAACAGGTAATTGTAATAATACTAAACAAAACAAATAATTTTATTTTCACTTATCCCTCTAAGATTTTATCAATATACCATTAAATAAAATATCAAGAATAGTATTGGTTTCTTTTTCGACATCAATACTTTCCTGTTGAAAAATAAACTGATGTATATAGGTAAGAATAATACTTCGGTGAAATATTACAAAGATATTTGGGTCAATGTTTCTAATTTCTTTATTCTTTTGTGCTAAAGAAATAAATTTTTCGTAAATCTTTGTAATCTTTTTATGATAACCATCAATAATAGTTTTGACTTTAAGCATATCGTCAGGAGCCGAGAAGTGGTCACGAGCAAAAATTGCAAATACTTCTTTATTTTTAAAGCCATATTCCAGGAATCCCCGTGTGATGCTGAACATAAATTCTCTAAATGACTTAACTTCTTGCGAAATTTCTTCCACTCTCGTTAAGTAATCTATAAAAGCATTCTCAATTATTGCAAGATAAATATCTCTCTTGTTTTCGAAATAATTATAAATCGTTCCCTTACCAAATTCTGCCAGTTCAGCTATCTCATCCATTGTTGAATGCTCAAATCCCTTTTTTGCAAACACCCTGATAGCAGCAGTTAGTATTTCCTGTTTCCTAAAGAGTTTTTCTCTCTCCTTTCGGCTCAAATTTTCTTCATTTAATATTTCATTTTGCATAAAAATTCCAAATTGTGATTCATAAGACGTATTGCAAACTTAAAAGTTTCGGATATGAATGTCAAGTCATTTACTGACTGATTAGGTGTTTTTTAAATTATCATAGTCATTTCTTGAGTCATTTTTTTAACATTGCAAAAATAGATTGTAACTTTCTTAAAAAGAATGAATCTTCGGTTAGCGAAAGAATTTTGTCGGTGAAAATGGTTTTGATAAAAGTGGCTTTTTGTGGCACTGCAAGAATTTTCACAATTGAATGTTTACCTTAATTCACTCAGTTAGTATTGCTTAAATTTGCGAATACTGGTTACACGACAAGAATGGATATCTGGCTCTGTATTGGGAAGCATATAACTACCTAATAGCATCTCGTCAAAAAATTCAAATATTTCGAATTCACATTTTTAATTTTCCATATATTGCTTTTATAATCTTTTTGTATTTTTAAATCATTATAAAAATATTTTACGAGGTAAAAATGCTAATACAGGAAAAAATCAGACAAGCAAAGCAATTATTGAAAGAATTTAATATTGACTGCTGGATTACTTTCACACGTGAAAGTCAAATCAATGGCGACCCTACTTTACATTTCCTATCTTTGGCAGATGTTACTTGGCATTCTGTATTTATAATTACAAAAACCGGAAAAGCTATTGCAATCGTCGGACGATATGACCAAAAAATGCTCGAAGATCTAAATGCTTACGACCAAGTAATCAGTTATGTTCAGAGTGTAAAAGAACCATTGCTTGAAAACCTAAAAAAAATTGCACCAAAACAAATTGCATTGAATTACTCAATAGGGAGCGAAATATCTGATGGGATTACTCATGGAATGTATCTGACTATGACAAATTATTTATCAGAGTTAGGATATAAAGGTAAGATTATTGCTGCTGAAAAAATAACATCAGCATTAAGAGAAAGAAAAGCAAAGAGTGAAATTGAAAATATTAAAGCAGCAATTAAGCACACCTTACAGATTTTTAATCTGGTTACAAAATATATTCAACCGGGTAAGACGGAGAAACAAATCGCTGATTTTATGAAAGCCGAAGTTAATAAGCGAAAACTAGGATATGCCTGGGATGAAAATGTCTGCCCT
>JAFGID010000253.1 GCA_016929735.1 Ignavibacteriales bacterium
ATTAACTCTCTTATCAGTACATTGAGCCGATAAAATTGTTGCGATAAGTAATTCAAATGCAGATTTATAATTAAGTTCGGGTTTTACTTCTTTATAAAAATTCTTTAAGATTTCAATAATCTTTAAAGCTTTCTTTTTATCCATATATAATATTCCTTAAATAAAAAAAAAGGGAAATAAATTCCCTTTTATGTAGCGCGTACGGGATTCGAACCCGTGATCTCCGCCTTGAGAGGGCGGCGTCCTAAGCCACTAGACGAACGCGCCAGAACAGAAAAAACAAATTTATTTGATTTCTTTGAATTCTACTCTACGATTCTTCTTTCTGTCTTCTTCTGTTGTGTTAGCTATGGCCGGTAAATTCTCACCTTCTGACTTTGTTGTCAATCTGGTGGCATCAATACCTTTTTTAACTAAATAATCTTTAGCCGCATTAGCTCTTCTTTCACCTAATTTTTTATTATAAGCATCTGTTCCTCTATCACATGTATGCCCATGTATCATAATTTTTACACTAGGGTTCTTTACTAGTACATCTGCAATTTTATCCAACTCAACTTTTGCTTCTGTTTTTAACACACATTTATTATAATCAAAATAGATGTTTTCAAAAGTTAGAGTTGTTGTTGGAGGTGGAGGTGGTGGGGTAGGTTCTTCATATAAAGAAGCTATCCATTGTCCACCGAAAGCATTAATTCTAGTATCGGACCATACCTTTACTTCAACAATAAAACCATCGCGTGTAATACCTTTAGGTACTACGTGGTATCTCATTTTCGAATTATCAATTTCATCAATCAATGTAACAGTAACATAAACTGTTGGAGCTTCATCAAATGGTTTATCGAAGACTACTTCGTAGTCAAAAATTCTGTCACCATCTCCTTGATGAAGTGTATACCCCGGAGTATTACTATCAACATAATAATTCCCCGTTAGTACTTGCCCGTTACTCAGGCTACTTAGCAATAAAAAGATAAATAGAAGCGAAGAAAAAACCTTTAACTTCATTAGTCCTCCTGAATTATTAATGAAAAATTTTATTTAGCTAAAATAGTAAATTCAACTCTTCGATTTTGCTCTCTTCCCCAATCAGTTGCGTTAGTAGCAATAGGTCTTGATTCACCATATCCAACAGCAACTAATCTAGTTGCACTTATTCCTTGACTAATTAAATATGTTTTAACTGAATTTGCCCTTTGTTCAGACAATTTCTGATTATAAGAATCTGAACCAACGTGATCTGTGTGACCAGCTAATTCGATAACAACAGTAGGATTTTTTTTGAGGAAATCTGCTACAATATTTAATTCTCTATATGAATCAGGTAGTAGATTTGATTTAGCAAATTCAAAATAAATGTTATTTAATTGGATAGTAGTTCCTACAACAATTTCTTCTTCTTCAATTACTAATGGTTTTGCATAAGCAATCCATTGACCGCCAAATGCATTAATGCGTGTTTGACTCCATACCTTTGCCTGAATAGTCATACCATCTCTTGAAATGGATTTGGGTAAAACTGAATATCTCATTTTCGAATTCTCGACTTCGTCAACAAGCATTACGGTAAGATAAACCGTAGGTTTCTCATCAAATGGTTTGTTGAAATAAATCTCAAAATCAAAGGTCCTATCACCACTACCGCGATGAAGATTATAACCCGGCATACTACTATCAACATAGTATGTTCCAGCAGCAAATTGTCCATAATTGGACACTGAAAATAGGACAATAAGTAAAAAACCTAGAATAAAAGCTTTGGATTTCATTGCTTTCTCCTTTTTTTAGTTAATAAATGAATTTTTATTGTTTAATTTACTAAAATTTTAGTTTCATTACAAAATTTTTTTTACTAATTATAATAAAATTTATTTTACTCCACAATAAATTTTTAATTATATATGGTTGTTTTTTGTTGCTAAAGACAAATAATAATTATATATTTGTAATTCAAATTATTTTATGGAGTTAAAAAATGTTTGCGATTGTAGATATCGCTGGTCAACAATTTAAGGTAGAAGAGAATAACAAATACAATGTACCAAAGTTAGATGTGGAACCAGATTCAACTATTGTATTCGATTCAGTAAGAATTTTATCCGATGATTCATCAATAAACATTGGTCACCCTTTGATTGAGAATGCGAAAATTGAGGCAAAAGTAATTGAGCATTTGAAAGATGATAAGGTAATAGTTTTCAAGAAAAAACGTAGAAAATCTTACCAGAAATTCAATACTCATAGGCAACAATTAACAAAAATCGAAATTACGAAAATAATTATATAAAAGAGGTAATCATGGCACATAAAAAAGGACAAGGTTCATCAAGAAACGGCCGAGATAGCAACCCACAATATTTAGGAGTTAAAACATATGGTGGACAAGTTATTACTGCCGGTTCAATCATTGTAAGACAACGTGGGACAAGATTTCATCCAGGAGTAAATGTCCGAAAAGGAAGTGATGACACTTTATTTTCTTTGGTTAACGGTACCGTTAAATTTGAAATAAAAAGAAATAATAGAAAATTTGTTAGCGTATTACCAACTGCATAAAAAATCACAAAGATCTTATTAAACCCTTCCATTGAGAAGGGTTTTTCTTTTTTAAATAACTACTATTTTATTTTTTCATATTACAAAATTTGTTTATTTTATTATAACAAAAAATAAATTTGGTGAACAAGATGAAAAAAATATTCCTGCTGTTTTATATAACTTTTCATTTTATTCTTTATGCTCAATCATATCAATTTGCTTGGTTAACTGATACACATATAGGTGCACCTAATGCTGATAAAGATTTAATGTCTGTTATTTCTTCAATTAATCAAAATGAAAATATCAGTTTTGTTATTATAACGGGCGACATTACAGAAAAAGGAAGAGATACAGAATTTCACGAAGCATATGAATTGTTGTCAACAATTAATAAATCATATTTTATTATTCCAGGAAATCACGATACAAAATGGAGCGAGAGTGGTTGCCTAAAATATCTTGAATTGTTTGATGATGATAAATTTTATTTTGAATTCAACAATGATGTTTTTATTGGTATAAATACTGGTATTCCCTGGAGAGGTGGTGGTGGTCATATTGCTCCTGAAAATTTAGATTGGACTAAGAAAATTTTATTTGAAATCCCAAAAACGAAGAGAATATTTTTATTTATCCATCATCCATTAGATGACATTGATAATTCTTTTTTACTTACAAATTTATTTCATGGATATAATTTATCGATAGTATTTTGTGGACACGGTCACTCTAATAAAATCTTTGATTTTAATAATATTAAATGTGTTATGAGTAGAGCTACATTAAATAAGAATCATATAAGTTGGGGATATAATTTGCTTGAAGTTGTAGACGATACAATATCTTTTTATAGTATTGATAAAAATCCAAAAAAAACAAAATGGTCGAATATTATTATCGAAAATTCCACAAGTATTAATCAAATAGATTCTCTACAATTTTTGGATTTTAAAATTGATTTAATTGGAGTATATGATTTGCAACAAACACTTGTTACTTCAGTATTAGTTGATAATGATAAAATATTTTCTATCACAAAATCCGGTTTAATTAATTGTAGTAGCTTAAATGGAAATATCATATGGAATTACGAATCAAATAGTTATGTATACAGTAAACCGATACTTATTGAAAATATATTAATTGTTGGAACTCTACATGGAGAACTTTTATTATTAAATTCTGAGAACGGTGAAATGATACAATCTATTGGGATAGAAAACTCAATTACATCAAAATTATTAAATCTAGATTATACTGGTGATAAAGAATTTTTAATTCCTAAAAGGACTAACTCAAAATCCTCTGTGATTTTCGGAACGAGTGCTGGCGAACTATTTTGTTATGATATTGAAACACTGCAAGAAATTTGGAGTAATCGAGATGCTAAAGGTATGATTGAAACAAAACCTCTACTATTTGAAGATAAAATATATTTTGGTAGTTGGGACGGATATTTTTATTGTATTGATGCAAGGGAAGGGTGGTTAATCTGGAAATGGTCGGCACAGAAGAATTTCTACTATTCCCCTGCTGCTTGTGAACCAAAAACAGATGGTAAAAACATATTTATTGCAACACCTGATAAATATGTTTATGCTATTGATGCGTTACTTGGGATTACAAAATGGAAAACAAATGAAGCAAATGCTTGGGAATCAATCGGAATTTCAATAGATAAGAAAAAACTATTTATTAAAAGTGTACAAGATAATTTTTCAATTCTCTCTGCAGAAGATGGTAAAATTATTAAGAATATAAATGTTGATAATGGAGTTGATACTACACCAGTTGAACCAATTGAATGGAATAATAAAATTCTTTTTAGCAGTGCAAATGGTAATATTTATTTAATTGATAATAATTATAAAATTACAAAGATACTATTTATGGGAAATTCAAGAACACACACAATTCAACACATAAGAGACAACATCTTTGTTGTTTCTAATATGGACGGTAAAGTCGTAGTATTTAAATTAAAGGATTAAACTATGGAAAGATTTGATGGATATATTTTTGATCTCGACGGTACTCTTGCATCAACAAATAGAATAATTTTCGCTTCCTTTAATTATGTCCTAAAAAAACATTTAGGTAAGGAATATTCAGACGAAGAAATTATTTCACTTTTCGGACCTACCGAAGATGTGATTTTAAAGAAATATTTCAAAGATAAATATTTAGTTGCCAGAAAAGACTATTATGATTTTTATGAAAAATATCATGAGGAAATGGTAACACAATATCCTGACTTATTGGAGATTATAAAAAAAATCAAACTAGAAAAAATTCCAATAGGTATTTTTACAGGCAAAGGGAAGGAAAGTACAACAATAACACTTAAAAAAATAAATGCATTGAAATATTTTGATATGATTATTACTGGGGATGATGTGAGCAACCATAAACCACACCCGGAGGGTATTAATAAATTTATTGGAAAATTTGGAATCGAAAATGAACGTGTTTTAATGATTGGAGATGCTCCATCTGATATTACAGCTGCAAAATCTGCAAATGTAAAAATTGC
>JAFGID010000254.1 GCA_016929735.1 Ignavibacteriales bacterium
AACGGTTGGGGCTAGATGCAGTAGCGGATTCGAAGGTAATCCTTTTTCGGTCGGCACGACCGATAAGGAATCGTCGAGAAAGCCAAGTTCCCGACTGCACCCGCTATTGCATATGAGCCTTTGTTAGCAACCGTATTTTTTATATATCTGATAATTTAACAAGTTTATTCAAATTTAATTCTTTTAGTTTAAGTTCAATTAAAGCTTTTAAATTATCATCTGCTAATGGGGCTAAGTATATTTCTTCAATGAGTTTATCAGAATCGATGTCTATTTTAAAACCTTTAGGGAGTTTGAATAATTCTTCAGTATTTTCGGAAGGTAAAGTTGATATTATACGAACTTCTTTTTCGAAAATAAAGTAATCCCTTTTATCAAGGGCTAGTTGAAATAAATTACCTCGAAATATGTAACTACCCTCGGGTTTCAAATAATTTACTTTCCCAATATATTGATTTCTTTCATTATTAGAAATACTGTCAATTAATCTTTTTATAGTCGTTTTAATTGCTACAGCAGTTTTGTAATCTGAATATATTTTCCAAAGTGGATATGTTTCATTTTGTTCTATATTCCAAGATGAAACGTAAGTTGATTTTTTAAAAGCATATTCAGAATAGTCATCAGTTTTTTTCAACGGATTGTTTTCTTCTAGATTCTTGGTTATTCTCTTAGGTATTCTACCTTCATATTTGTCTTCAAATTGATCCAATCTTGTTAAATATAGCTTGTTATTTTCTATTATGTCTAAGAATTTCCACAAATCCATATAACGCCATATTATTGTATCATTAACAGGAGTTGAAATATGTTTATGTTTAGTATACATTTTTTATCATTTATTAAATATTTTAGTCATTAATTTTCCCATTTGGAAATGAGTATTAAACTGTTAATTATTGAATTAAAAAGAGGTTCGTATAAATCGAACTTACTATTTAAATCTTCGGGCGATTCGAGCGGATTTTGGCTAACGGCAAATTGTACTTGCAGTAAATATGATTTATATATTATTGAATACGTTTTCATTCTAACTTTATATGTTACTCCAAGTTTTTCTCTTCTCATATGGTAATCCAATACCATTGCAGGCTCACCCTCAATTACTGTTTGTTCACTCTTTATATAACTGCCTCCACTTGGTATCATTTCTCTTGCAAATTCGGGACCTAAAAAAGTTTGAATATCTTCTTTTGAAGGTTGAGCATCGAATTTATTAAGTATTAACATAATTGATGTGTTTAAATCGATATCGGAAAATTTGCGTACTATGTGCGGTCGGTTTCCTTCTTCCGATTTCCAGCTTTGAGGGTACTTGATACTAAATTTTAATCCTTTTCCTTTATCTAAACCATCACAAACAAATTTAGAAGTATTTCCATTTATGAATTCAAAGACAGGATTGGATAATAGAGTTTTGGAGTCTAAAATGGATTTTTTAGTTGCTTCAGCAAATCCGTAGCCCGAAGAGAAGGAAAAACTCGAGATTATCGGCGCGAAATATTTCTCAAAATCTTTCTCAAAATCCTCCGTTGTAGTTGCGAAATTAATTTGAACGATTTTATCCCTACCATAGAATTGAACAAACATTCCCTTCCCTTTACTTGAATAGGGCCATATTTTCAAATCCATTTCGCCAGTGAAAATTATAATCTTATTCTCCAGGTCAACCAATGGTTTTTCAAAACTTGCTGAATTAATAAGAGGTTGGATACTATTAAACGTATTTACTGTGTTTGAAACATCAATGTCATAGTATATATATTTCTCAACGGCTTTATTAAATTCATAGGGCTGTTGACTTTTTAAGATATAAACCAAAATAAGAGGTGGGTTTTCATTGTTATTATTCTCGAACCCAGACTCGAATTTTAGTCCTGTTTTTTTATTATGCTCCAAATTATTTATTTCATTTATTTTGGAAACAGGGAGCTTTGATAATCCAGTTGGATAATTAAATGTAAAATGATAGGCTGTGTTTATGTAAGTTTTAATTTCTTCGCCATTATCAATACTCTTCTTAATATTTGAAAAGGAATTACGCTTATTTGCTAAAGTAAAAGATGTTTGCCTTAACTTTCCATTACTTATCTCAGTTAATACTGTTACAGTTACCCAATCTCCATTTAATGTTATTCCAACTACCACGGCATTTTTAGAATCAAATAATATTTGTTCTGTCGTGGGCATATCTGGCATTGGGAAATACTCAGGATTATAGAGGCTATATTTTTCACCGTCTAAATAAATATAAGATAAATCATTGTTTAACTTCACAAGCTCACCTTTACTGGCAATGGTTGAAGCATAGATACCATTTTCGAAATGATTGTAGCTATTGAATAAGGATGAATGACTATATTCACAATTACCAAATAAAACTTGTGTAAATACATTTAATGGTAAAAAAACAGCAAATATTAGTAGGGTAATTAAAGAAAAAACTTCATTTATGATTACTTTAATGTTATTGTCAGTTTTCATATAATTTGGTTATTAATTCTGGTAAGTTCGTTCTCTCATACCGTTCTTGTGTTGGTATACCATCTTTATTAGGGGTAGAAAACATTGAATAATGTTCCTTATTATAATATTCTTTAGCTCCATCAGTATAATAAGGCCAATATCTTACAGCTCTAATATTTATTTCTTTCAGTTTAGATATTTCATTAGCTGTTAGAATAAATTGACAAAATAATTCATCATTTACTTTCCATTGTAAATTTCTGTTTATTAAAGTTATCCTTGAGTTATCATCCAAATATAAAATGACATTCCCACTTAAGTTACCAAACCCAAGGGAATTTAATTTTAAAATAAAATATCCTGATTTACCATTTTTGGCAATGGATATTTTTGGAGTCATCATAGTATAACCAGATTCATCAACTAAACTATTAAAGCATAATGCTTCATATGTGCCAGTTTCTGTACGTAACTCGCATTGGCTAAACAAGCTTCCAATAGAAAAGAAAAAAAGTGCTGCTACTAAATAATATTTCATAGTAATAAATTTTAAGTTTAGTTGATTTTTCATTTTATATGGTTGCTAACGG
>JAFGID010000255.1 GCA_016929735.1 Ignavibacteriales bacterium
AGTAACAATATTTCCTGCAATAATCTGAATATCTTTAAATTTCTTTCTGACTTCTTTTATCATTTTTAATACACCACTTGAATGTCCATGTGCAGTATCCACGACAATAATATCGGCTTTTGCATTTCTTAATGCAGTTACTCTCGCAATTGTGTCTTTTGAAACTCCAACCGCCGCTCCGACCCGCAATCTTCCTAATTCATCCTTACAGGCATTTGGATATTTTTTCTTTTTAACAATATCCTTAAAAGTAATCAATCCTTTTAATATTCCGTTTTTATCAACGACAGGTAATTTTTCAATTCTATATTTGTGTAATAAAACTTCAGCTTGTTCTAATGTTGTATTCAATGATGCAGTAATTAAATTTTCCTTTGTCATTAAATCACGAACAATTGTTTTTGGATTTGGTTCGAATCTCAAATCTCTATTAGTCAAAATGCCGATTAATTTTTTCTTTTGATCAACTATTGGAATACCAGAAATTTTATATTTACTCATCAATTCCTGTGCATCACCTATAGTAGCATCTTCGGTCATAGTAATCGGATCGTGTATCATTCCACTCTCAGATCTCTTTACTCTATCAACCTCATGAGCTTGTTCTTCAATTGACATATTTTTATGAATAATTCCGATTCCCCCCTCGACTGCCATTGCAATCGCCATCGGTGCTTCAGTAACTGTATCCATTGCAGCTGATAAAAGAGGAATATTCAATTTAATCTCACGTGTTAACCTTGTTGTTACGTCAACATCTCTTGGTAGCACTTTCGATGCTGCTGGAATAAGAAGCACGTCATCAAATGTAAGTCCTTCATAAATAATTTTTGTTTTCATATATATTCCAATTATTTTATTCAATTCTAATATTTATTTACAAATTAAAACAATTTTTAAAATAACAAAAAAGCCCAAACCAGTTGATTTGAGCTGTATTAATAAAATTCGCTGAAAAGTTATTCTATCCTTTAAATCTTTCCTTCTTTTACTAACTTTGCAATCTCAGCAGTTCCATTTTTTGCAATAGTTTTCAAAGTGCTTGCAGTAACTTTAACTGTGACAAATTTATTTAATTCTTTAACCCAAATTCTTTTCTTTTGCAGATTAGGTAAGAATCTTCTTTTAGATTTATTGTGAGCATGAGATATACTGCTACCACTTTTCGGTCCTACACCAGTTACTTGACATCTTCTTGCCATTATTTTCTCCAAATGCTTATATTTTAATGTACAAATATAACAATTTATTTAAAAAAATAAAATTTTATCTGCTAAAAATAATATTCAAACATAAAAAAACTCCATTAATACAACTTAAACAAAATATTTTCGTAATTTTGAACAGCTACTTAAAAAATATTAAACTTTACATACTATTTAAATGAAACAACATCAAATTTGGAAAAATCATATAAAAAAGCTGAGTGATTCGGATGTGCTTAAATCTTTAAATAATCCCTCAATTTTTCAAACTGAATTTTCTAAGTTGCTCAGCAATATATGTAAAGAAAAGGATTTTAAGAATGTAATAGAAGTTGGCTGTGAATTAGGAGTTACAAGTTTGTTATTAGATCAAAATCTTAATAAACATTTTTTAGACATTAATGATAGAGCAATTAGTATTGTTCAATCTGCTTGTACTAAATTAAATGTTACTGCAAATTTCTATATCCAAGATATGTTCAAGATGGATTTTGAAGATGAAAAATTTGATTTATTGTTTAATTCGGGTGTAATTGAACATTATAATCAAAACGAAAGATTACATTTATTAAAAGAATATAGTAGGATATTACAGAAAAATGGTTTAATAGTAATTGCATTTCCTAACCATTATTCGCTACCATATAGAACAGCGTATCTAGTCAGAAACTTTTTGAAAATATTTTTCAAAAAACTTTGGTTATATCCTAAAGAATTTAAAATATATAATTTAGAAAAAGAAATAAACGAAGCGAATCTTATCTTGG
Source organism: Ignavibacteriales bacterium (assembly GCA_016929735.1). GTDB lineage: Bacteria > Bacteroidota > Ignavibacteria > Ignavibacteriales > Melioribacteraceae > JAFGPR01. The sequence continues at coordinate 1,973 of JAFGID010000255.1, forward strand.
AAAAAAGGATTGTTCTTTCAAAAAAAAGTTTATTCAATTGGTGGAATTTTTTTAAACCAATGAAACTATTCTTTAAATTTCTCGATAAGATATTCAAGTATGAAGGGTATTTAACTGTACTACTAATTAAAAAAAACTTAGCAATAAAATCTTCTTAAATAATAAGTTTAATTATGAAACAAAAAAAAATAATGTTTATTTTGGGAACTAGACCTGAGGCAATTAAACTTGCTCCACTCATTAAAGAATTTTCAAAATTATCTAATTTTCAAGTTTCTGTATGTTCGACCGGACAACATAAAAAAATGTTAGATCAAGTATTGTCAGTTTTTAAAATAAACCCTACTCATCAATTAAAAGTGATGAATAAGAACCAAACATTAGCTGGATTAACATCCAAATTGACAAAAAAAATTGATGCTCTACTAATATATGAAAAACCTGATTTAATATTTGTACAGGGTGATACAACCACTGCATTCATCGGTGCATTATCTGCTTTTTATCATAAAATTAAAGTTGCACATATTGAAGCTGGCTTAAGAAGTTATAATAAGTATTCTCCGTTCCCAGAAGATATAAATAGAGTACTTATTTCTAAATTGGCTGATTTTCATTTTTGTCCAACAGATGTAGCAATAAAAAATTTACAAAAAGAGAATATTAGAAAAAATATTTTTAAAGTCGGTAATACAGTTATTGATGCTTTATTATTAATTTTGAAGGAAATGGATACGAAAACTGAGAGAATAATTTCAGAAAAATTCAATTTCTTAGATTTGTCTAGAAAAGTAATTCTAACTACTGGTCACCGAAGAGAAAGTTTTGGTCAACCATTCAAAGAAATATGTTATGCATTAAAAGAGATAGCAATCGAATATAAAGATGTTCAATTCATTTATCCAGTTCATTTAAATCCACAAGTACAAAAACCCGTTTATGATATTTTAAAGAACTTAAAAAATGTATTTCTTATTGAACCTATTGCATATCAAGAATTAATATGGTTAATAAATAAATCATATTTCGTATTAACAGATTCTGGAGGTATTCAAGAAGAAGCACCATCTCTTGGAAAACCTGTACTTGTTATGAGAGAAGTCACAGAAAGAACTGAAGGAATTAAGGCGGGAAATGCAATTTTAGTTGGAACAAGTAAGGAAAAAATAGTTGCTTCAATAAACAAATTACTTGTAGATAAAAAACAATATCAAAGGATGTCTAAGGCAAAAAATCCTTACGGCGATGGAAAGGCATCAAAAAGGATTTTTAATATCGTTAAGAATTATTTTGAATTACTTAAAAACAAATAATTCTTCAACTTGTTTAGTTATTTTTTCCATTTCAAATTCCGAATAATCTGTTGGATAAAAATCTTTTTTAATGAATGCTTCTTTCAATCTTAATAAAGTATTCTTTACATTTTCCAAATTGTAATCGGTAACATATTGATTTTTCTTTTCAAGCAAATCATACAAGCAACCACCATTAGCTATATGGAATATCTTCTTGCCCAATGCCATATACTCAAATACTTTAGTCCCAATTGCATATTTATCGATTGGAGCATTGATTGATAAGCAGCAGAAATGTTCGTTGATTAACTCAGATGTTTTTTCGTAAGGAACAAAATCGTAGAAATTAAAATGCTTTCGTATTATATTAACATACTGAAAATCATTGAAATAATCATTTTTTTTACTCGTATAAAAATTTATAATAAAGTTGTTGTTAATAAAATCATCATTTAATTCGTAAATTGCTTGTGATAATACTTTTATTCCTTCAAGCCTTGAACCTTTAGTTATACCCAATTCACCCAGATATATCATATTAAATTTTTCGAAATCACCTTTAATTTTTAACTCACCACTATCTTCCTTATCAAAACCAAGTGGGATATAACTTATTTTATTTTCAGGTAGATGATAAGTATCTATTAAATCTAACCTGATAATCTCAGTAACACCAACGATTTTGTCTGCAATATTTAAAGAAAAATATTCCATTTCTACTGACTTTCGTTTTAATTTGAATGACCGAAATGCTTTTAGAAATTCATATTTCCTATGATTATTCCATGGATCTTGATAATCCAAAATCAAATTTATATTTGGGCATTCTGTTTTTAATATCGCAGCAAAATAATTTAAACTGTGAAAAGGTGCTGTAACAACAACATTCTGTATTTCCTCTCTAATAACTAATTTCTTGGCGTAAGGAAGCATAGATTTTCCAAACCTTTCCCCTTTGTCAATAAGTCTGAAAGAAAAATTATAAATTCTTTTAATAACCGCACCAATTATTTTTGAAAGAAAGTATTTTTTTGATTTGAAATACCATACGGGATATCTAGCTTTAATTCTGTGGATAATAATATTTCCATTCCCTTCTATATCGCTTGACCAATTGATTTTATCTTTATAGGGATATTTAATAGTAAGTATATGAACTTGATAATTTTTCCTTGTAAGATATTTTGCTAATTTAACCCATCTTTTACTGCATACACCACCCATTGGTGGAAATCTGAAAACAATTACTAATATTTTTTTTTTATTATTATGCATTTTAACCTCTATTTAGACTACTATATTACGAAAATATTTATTTTTTAGGCTTAATAATATTAATGACTTCCTTTAATTTTTCCAATTTGTAAATATAAATAAAGAATAAACCTATACAAAAAATAATAATACTTTTCAAAAAGATATTAATAATTGAAATTTCAATTAGTACTTTAAAATAATAAATTCCTGAGATGCAAATTATAACTACTATAAAAATTTTAAAATATTTCTTGTATTCAATATTAACATGCTCCAAATGCTGACTCCAGTAAAAAATCCACAAAGTATAAATTAAAATAGCAAGAACGGAAGTTATAACTGCAACAAAATATCCATATTCTGGTATGAGAATAATATTTAATGACAGATTAACAATACCAGCGATAATAATTCCACTTGATAGTATCCACATTTTTTTATGATACTGAATTACATTCATAAATATTCTATATTGCGCACTCAGCACATACATAAATGAAAGTAAAGGAATAGCGAGAATAGATTCTAAATAAAAATTCTGTGATTCCTTTTTTGAGAAAAAAGTCATTATACTAATTAATTCTTTGGAAAATAGAAATAAAATCAAATTTGCAAAAAGCATTAGTGCGAAAATAAACAAGGAAAAATCTGCAATTTTCTTTTTAGCTCGCTCCTTATCGAATATTAATCCTGATAATGTAATTGGACCAATAACCTGAGTTATTGCATCAGAAAGTATATACAAAATCATCGCCAAGTTGGCTGCAAAGGTATAAAGACCTAATATTTCATTTGTCTGTGATGCACCAATAACAAATCTATCAGATAATGCTTGTATCCAACTAAATGCTGTTCCGGGAATAAGAGGAAGGGAAAATAACATACAAGCAATTAATAATTTTTTATTAAAAACAAATCCTAATATATTTTTCCGCACGAAATAAATCGTATAAAAAATAAACAAAAATATGTATCCGGCAAATTTTCCAAGTAATATTGCTTCAATTTTTAGACTAAATACAATAACAAAAAATAACATTGATAAAATATTAATTGCAGTCGATACGACCTCAAGTACCGATGTTTGCTTTGCTAATAATGATTGCCGTAAAAACACTATACCAAGTTGCCCAATTTGAAAGAATATTGCAGGTATAAAAGTTAAAAATGCATAAGGCCAAACTGGTACCTCCAATAAGTTTTCGAGCCATAATTCAGATGTAAGTAAAATTATAGTAATAATAACAGTACCAAAAACTGTAACGAACCAAAAAATAGTTGAGAAAAGTTCTTTCAGTTTTTCGGGAGAGTGTTTTTTATCATGAAAAAATCTGGCAAAAGCAGCATCTAGACCGAGTGAAATGATTATTGGAACAAATCTGGCAGCTGCCAATAATCCGTTTAAGATACCATATTCTGCTTCTGATAAATATGAAGTGTAAAATGGAATTAAAAATATACCTATACCTTTTGTAATAATACTTGATACAAGGTACCATTTACCATGCTTAACTACTGATCTAAGCCAACTACCTTCATGTATATTTATGTTATTTTCTTTCAAAACATTACTACACTAATGATAGATATTTAAATACACCGAATGTTCCTTAAATCAGATTTTGATAATTTGTTTTTCTTAAAAAATTCAATTTGTTCATCCAATAATTCATTTTGGTATAAGGATAACTCTTGTTTATTAAATCTTTTTTTTCTTTGATAAATATTTTTTGTTAGTCCAAAAAATCTTAAAATCGGTGATAATTTATATTGTAAGTTCTGTTTTATCCTTTGAATTTTTTGTGAAATATTTTCCTTAGCTATGTCTGATTTAGTATTTTCAATCAAATCAATAATTTCATTTCCAGCACGGACATGATTTAATCCATCGTCCCATTGAATCGTTTCTTGAATTATTTCTTTACGATTTGTTACTAATTCAGCAAAACCGGGTAACTCATTTCTTTTATAAAAAATATTAATTGCATTTTGCAGACTTTCAGTATCAGGGTAGTTGGGTGAACCTTTGTAAACATTCGCCCGAGGAAAATCAATACCATTTGGATTTAACAAGCAAGTTTGTTTATTTAACATCCACGCTTCTAT
>JAFGID010000024.1 GCA_016929735.1 Ignavibacteriales bacterium
GCTAATTATTTAGAAGAACTTGCCGAATTGTTTCATAAGTTTTATACTGAGTGCCGTGTTATTGGTGTCGAGAAAGAATTGTCCGAAGCCAGGATTGCATTGTGTATCGCAACAAGAATAGTGTTTAGAAATGGTTTTAAGATTTTAGGCTTAACCGCTCCGGAAAGAATGTAAAATTATTTATCTTTTACCATTGCAAAAGAAACCGCATAGATATTTTTTGCATTATACTTTTTAAATTCTCTTGCACATTCCGAGATTGTTGCTCCTGTTGTTATAACATCATCAACCAATAAAATATTTTTTCCAAAAACTCTTTCGGGATGATTAATATTAAATGCATTTTTTACATTTAATTGTCTATCTGTAAAACCTAATTTTGTCTGTGTCTCGGTAAAACGCATTCTTTTTATAAGTTTATTTTCGAAAGGAATTAATAAATTTTTTGATAATTCTTTTGAAATGTATAACGATTGATTGAAACCACGATTTGCTTTTTTTAGAAAATGTAGAGGAATAGGAACAATATAATCAACTTGCCATTTTTTTAGAGTTTTTCCAAGATGGCTTGCAATTAAATCACCAATATATTTTCCAAGTCCAATTTTTTGATGGTATTTATATTCATGCAGTATTGCTTGAACCGGTTTTTCTACTTCAAAAAAGTATAATGAGGTAAAGTCGGAGATTATTTTATCGCTACTGAATTTATGATTATATGCGTTTGCTAATTCCTTCTCATCCACTCTTAATAGATCTTCAAAGCAATCTGAGCAAAGAATATTTTCTTTGTTGTTTAATTTTGATTTACAATGAATGCAGATTCGCGGAAGGAAAAAATCGAGAAGGTTGTTTACAAATTTTTTCATATTACTTACGTAATTATTTCAATACTTTGTGGATTGAAAAGATTTATTACTTGAAATTAAATTATTTATAGCATCCCGGATTTTTTTCTGAAGAACCATTCGATTGTTAAAAGTAGTATTATTAAAACTAGCAATAATTCAGCTGACCAGAGGTTTATCTCACTTGTCTTGATTTTTTCTTTTGTGTTGTTCTCAATCCTTTGATTTATTTCTCTGAATAAATTATCAAAATTATTGATATTATAATATTGTCCATTTGTTGAATATGACAATGCTGAAAGGAAATTTTTATCCAATCGGGGATTTATTGTTTCAATATTAATGTCACCAATTGTAAATCGTCCATTAATTTTCCCGATATTTTTACCATTCGAAATGGCTGACGCACTAAACTGATAATCACCATCTTTGTTCGTTTCATACGTTGATTCGTATATTCCATTCCCAATGGAACTTAAATTAATATCTGATTTCTCACCATCCTTTACAATTGTTACTTTAATATCAACATCATCTAATGGATTAAAAGATTCATCATAAACCTCTCCAACGAATTCAATTAATTCGCCTTTCATATACAATTTTTTCTGTGTCTTAACTTTAAATCTCTCTTTTTTTGTGTCAATTGTAAGCCATCTTACACAATTATAAAGGAAATTATCAAATAGATTTAAATCCTTATTGGGGGTTTGTAATTTCCATCTCCAGATGTCTTGTCCAAGTACCGCAATTGAGCGATTGTAACCAATTGAACGAGATATTATCAAAGGAGTATTCATCGTAACATTACGAATTTTACTTGTTGCTATAACATTGCTTTCGGGTTTGTTGCTTAATCTAGAATTTGTTTGCAATATTGGCGGCAGACTGTTCCAAGCGTTGATAGGTTCAATCGCATTGTTTAACAATAAAGTATTTTTCTTATCCTCAATGTTTGGTTGAACTGATGAGGTGCCTGTTGTAATTTGTGATATAGTAAAAGGTAAAAATTGCTCTAATTGTTTAAGCTTATTAAAGTCGGTACCTGCTGATAAGGAAAGAAAGAAAGGTTTCTCTCGTAGTATATGTTGTACTTTATTGAACAAGTCAGTACTTGTGGCGCTTCCTGGAAATCCAACTAGAAAAAATGCATCAGCACTATCAATACTTGAATTAATAGATTTATTGTTTAAAAATTTATTATTTGATATTTGTACAATAGAGAGCACTTCAAGATTTTTATCTACTTTAAGTGAATTTGTAATAAATGATACATCAGCAGAAGGACTGCTCGATAAAACAACAATCTTTACTTTATCATCGAGAACACTGATAAAGAATATATTTTTATTATTTGAATAAGTAAGTTCATTTGGTTGATTTGAAACAATGATGCTAATTTTCTTTTCACCAGGCGATTTTGGAATATACTCAAAATCGAGATTGTTTATTCCATCCCTGCTTAAAGTAATTTCTTTTTTTTCAATTTGAGCGTTATCTTCCCAGAACGAAACTTGTACTTTAGTGTCCTTATAACCATTATGTAAAATTGTCGTACTGATTTTTGTCGATTTACCAAGGAATATGTTTTCATTATAACGCACTTTTGAAATTTCAATATCCTTTCGCTTCGTGGTATCACCAATTCCAATTGTAAAAATTGGGATATTTAATCCTTCTGCATTGTGAGTCGGATTTGAACCGTCAGTTATCGTCCCATCGCTTATAATTATTACTGAAGAGATGTTTCGTGAATCGTTTTGAAGCGAATTTATTATCTGTGCAAAATTAGTTGTGTTATCTTTAAAATTAATTAATTCTAAACTATCAGTAGCATCTTTTATTTCAGTGCCAAAAAGATTTGTACTGTTTTTCCCCTCAATCGAATTATTAATTTTTTCGATGGCATTAAAAATCGCTTCAGATTTATGAAGACTATCTTCGAAAGTAATTGATTGAGAATTATCAACAAATAATAGATTTATTGGTTCGATTTTTTCTGTACGTGTAATATTTACGACGGGTTCAAATATTGCTGAAACAATTAATATTAAAATAATTATTCTCAGAGTAGTAAGAAATATTTTTTTTGGTTTTGAAATTTGTGGAATCGTATACTTATAAATAAAAAGAGTATAAACAACAGCAAGAACAAGTAGACCGATTATTAGAAAATAATCAGCAGAGAAATGAATATCAATGTTACTTATATCAAACATTAATGAAGGTACAAATTTTTGTGAATTAAAAATGTTTTTCGATATTCCAAGATTTGATTATATCAAGAGTTTTATAATCAGTTAAATCGAAATGAATAGGTGTAATAGAAACATAACTGTTTTTAATCGCAAATTGGTCAATGTCAAGTTTGTCGTCAACTTCCATTAAATTACCTGTTAACCAAAAATAATTTTTTCCATAAGGGTCTATTCTTTCTTCATAAGTATCATCCCATTTTGATTTTCCCTGTCGTGTAATAACTATACCTTTAATTTGTTCTTCAGGTAAATCGGGTACATTAACATTTAAAACAGTATCTTGGGGTAATCCATTCTCATATACTTTTTTTGCAAGCATCTGAGCAACTTTTCCCGCGTAGTCATAATTTACGGCTGAGTGGTTTGTAACAGAAATTGAAATAGCAGGTACATCCATTATCGCGGCTTCACGTGCTGCTGATACAGTGCCTGAGTAGATAATATTTATAGCGGTATTAGAACCATTATTGATACCAGATATGACTAAGTCCGGTTTTGATTTCAAAATTTTTGTGATTCCTATTTTTATACAATCAGCTGGAGTGCCGTCTATAGCATAACCAAATTTTTCACCATCTCGGAAGTACTCATTTATTCGTAGAGGGATTTTCATTGTAATAGCATGTCCTATCGCACTTTGTTCGCTTATCGGTGCCACTACAATTACATCACCGATTTCTTTCATGTATTTCGCAAGATATTGAATACCCTTCGAACTGATTCCATCATCATTGCTAATAAGAATTTTCAAAATTATCTCCGATAAATTAGTGTGCAAATATAACAAATAACTAAATATTTTAATACTTACAAAGTATTGAATATCAGTGATAAAAATTAGTCTCAATTATTTTTAATAAATTAACTAAATTTGTACACAGAAAAAATATTTATAGGTGAAGTTGTGAAAAAGTATTTTTATGCTTTATTATGTATTTTATTTTTAATAGGTTTAAAAATTAATGGGCAAGATCTAAACGAACCAATTGAAGTTTATATAATTGATTCTTATGTAACAACAGAGGAACCTTATAAATTCATTTTGTCTTTTTTTACAAATGATAGCTGTGCTTCAACCGCCTATCTCGATGAGAAATATCTTATTGCTATTTCGGAAGAGTTAACTGATTTTCATAAAATAGAAATTGAGCTTAATAATTATCAATTTGATTCTACTTATATAACTTATTACATCTTCACAAGCGACAGATATGGACAAAAATATCAAAGCGATAAATATGATGTTGTAATACCGCATAAAATTGTTATCGATGTTAAAGCATCGCAAAGTTTTTTTGAGGTATGCTGTTTTGGTGGAACATTTTTCGGAATGCCTTCACCCGGCGTGTTATTATATAACGGAGATAAATATTTTAATTTATCGAAGGAATTACCAATCGCTTCAATTTATTCTTCGGGATTTAATTACCCAGCGGGTTATTTTGGAGTAGGATATACTTATAATTTTAATTCGCCGATAAAACATATTTTACGAGTTGGTTATAAGCATATTTTTCAAATTCCTGTTTTTGAGTACATATCAGTTGGCATAAATTATTTTTCAAATTTTAAGGGAATAAATGGCTATTCACCAGAATTTTCTGTCGGACTCTTTAAAGTATATGGTGTATTTACTTTTAATATTAAGTATAGATTTAATCATAAACCTTTTGCTGGGAACGAAAAGTTTCATGAATTGTTAATTGATCTCTATTCAAACTTTTTCTCAATAAATTTATAATTGTTTTTTTTATAAAGATACTATGAATAAAAAAGTCCTAAGCGTAAGTGAAATATCAAATTTAATCAAAGCAGTTGTTGAAGAAAATTTCTCAAATGTGATAGTTGAAGGGGAGATATCCAATTTTAAATCGCATGTTTCGGGACATTGGTATTTCACACTTAAAGATAGCAAAGCACAAATCAATTGTGCAATGTGGAAGGGATACAACAATTATGTCTTCTTCACTCCGCAAGATGGAATGAAAGTAATTGTTACAGGAAAGGTAACTGTCTATACTCCAAGAGGTAACTATCAAATA
>JAFGID010000256.1 GCA_016929735.1 Ignavibacteriales bacterium
ATCGGACTACCGGAGTTACCACCAGTTGTATCGCCATTGTAAAGAATTGCAACAGGAACACTACCTAGTAATTTGTCAGCAAATTTACCGAAATCACCCTTATCAAATAATTCCTTTACTTTCGGATGAATTATATAATCTTCGTTTCCGTGTAAACTTTTATCAATAACTCCTTTCAGTGTGGTTATTGGTGAATAATAAACAGCATCCGCAGGGGTGTAACCTTTAATGTAACCGTAGGTTAATCGCAATGTACTGTTTGCATCGGGAATAAATTCTGTTCCTTTCCAAAGCATTTTTACATCAATCAGACTTGCTGAGAATAAATCAAGTTTACCATCAATTAGAGTTCTTTCCTTTTGAATTAAATCCATTTGAGATTTCAATCCGAAAAGAAATTGTAAAACCGCATCATCATTATTTAAAATATTTTCAGGAGTATCTTCGAGTAGTTTTGTAAATGTTTCTTGATTTAGAAAGTCTGCGTTGAGCATTCTTTCTTCAAGAAATTTAATTAGATTTTGATTTTCTTTAAGTTTTACGTATGCATTAATTTCAGAGGGACCCGAAAAATCATCAGCGTATTTAAATAAATTTAACCATATTGCTTTTTCTAACTCTTTATTTAAATTTGAAATTAATCTAAACATATAAAATTTTGTCTGAGCAAGATTTTCATCTTTAAAATCTTTCATCCTTTCTTCATTTGGTTTCTGAATTTCTACAGCATAATCATATAATTCAGCTCCTAATGCAAAGAGGGTAGAAAATCTGTTTGATACACTAAACCATAAATTAGCTTCAATTATTTCGAATAACTGAGCGTATGTTATATTTATATCATATAAAAGATTTCCGTATTTTTCTTTCAGCTTACTGTCGGAATTGATAAAATTTTGTAATTCAACTTCCTCTTGCTTTCTGAGATTATAAAGCCCGGTTCTTTTTAATCCGAGGATTTTTCCTTTATAATTTTTCATAGTATTAGCAAGTCCTTTGATATAACTAGCGTAAGCCAGTTTTAATTCTGGGTCATGTTCTGAATAATTTGTTAAGAAATTAATCATATATTCAAAAAAGTCAGAATAAAAAGGGAGTAAATATTTTTCTTGATAAGTTAAGAATTCAGCGGGTTTGTGGCGATAAGTTCTGCCGGGATAACCAAGTATAAAAATGAAATCACCCTCCTGTACTCCATTAGGATTTACTTTCAAATGTCTTTTCGGTTTAAATGGAATGTTATTTTTTGAATATTTTGCTGACTTACCATCTGGGGCAACATAAGCACGCATAAACGTGAAGTCGCCCGTATGTCTTGGCCAGACCCAGTTATCTGTCTCACCACCAAAATTTCCAATTGTAATTGGAGGTGCATAAACCAAGCGGACATCTTCTATTAATCTATATTTAAAAAGAACATAAGATTTACCGGTAAACATTTCAGAAACTTCAGCTTCGATTGATTCACCTTCGTTTGAATATTTCTGAGATAATTCAATCATTTTTTCTCTAATCTTTTCTGAACGAACTACTGGGTCTTCTATTCCTTTTACTGAGCTTAATATTTCATCCGATACATCTTCATAAGATTCGGTGATTCGAACAACTACTCTTTGTGCAGGTATTTCTTCTTCATAAGTTTTAGCAAGAAAACCATTTTCGAGATAATTATTTTCAGTAGTACTTGCCCTGCTAATTGAACCAAACGCACAATGGTGGTTAGTAATAATTAAACCGTTTTCAGAAACGAAGGAACCTGAGCATCCCCCTACATCTACTAATGCGTCTATGATGCTAATTCCATTTGGATTATAAACATCAAGTGGGTCAATTTTCAATCCTTTTTCTTGCAAGTTTAATTTATGAATTTCACTTAGAGGATACATTCCCTCATCTTTTGATGAGGGTATCATTCCGAGAGAAATAATTATGAGTGCATAAATTATTAGGTTGTAAAATTTCTTTTCGTTTATTAATTTTGTCATTATTCTAACTCATGTTTTTTTATTATTTTAATTCATTACAAGAATTCAAAAAATTTGTAACCTCTGTAAGCATTGGTTTCCAACTTACGCTGTTCATTATAAGCAACGGAATAATTCCAAGTGCTAACAACCTTACAGCTGCTGAGGGAGAAAAAGCGTTATAGACTAAAATCTTTTTATCGCCCTTATCTTTTAATTTAAATGCAACGCCGGTCCAGTTACTTTTCTTTAAAGCAAAATCAACTGCTGGTAATTTACTCATATAACTTTGATATTTTTCCTCAAAGTTTTTACTGAGCAATTCGTGTAATTTTTCGACAGTAATGTCTGGTCTGTTGATGAATTCTAATTTTGGCATATTTTACCTCTTTAATTAAAAATATTTTTTATGTGTGTAAAGATAATATTTTATATACTTTTATGTTTTGAAAAAGGAACATTTTTTTTATATTGTAATGCAAATTAAATTAAAATGAAAGGAATTCAAATGAAAAGAAGAGAATTTATCAAAAAAAGTTTAGGAGCAGGAATACTAGCTGGAACTGCTTTATCAACTGGAAATATTTCTCAAATTTTCGGACAAGAGAATAAATATTTTAATAACACTTTTGATCTGGTAGCAGTTAAAAATGGTGAACCTGATCTTATGTTCGATAAAGCTATTGAAGCATTGGGCGGGATTGCAAAGTTTGTGAAGAAAAATCAGACTGTTGTTGTTAAACCAAACATTGGTTGGGATGTTGTTCCTGAAAAAGCAGCAAACACCAATCCTTTATTGATTAAAAGAATTATTGAACATTGCCTTAATGCAGGTGCAAAAAAAGTTTATGTATTTGACCATACCTGCGATGAATGGCAGAAATGTTATGCAAATAGTGGAATAAAAAAAGCTGCTGAGGATGCTGGAGCTACTGTTGTTCCCGCACACACTGAAAGCTATTATCAAACTGTTAATATCCCCAAAGGTAAAACACTTAAAAGTGATAAAATTCATGAGTTAATTCTTTCATCAGATGTTTTTATTAATGTTCCAATTCTCAAAAATCATGGTTCAGCAAAATTAACAATTGCGATGAAAAACCTGATGGGAATAAATTGGAATAGAGGATA
>JAFGID010000257.1 GCA_016929735.1 Ignavibacteriales bacterium
CTGATGGGGCGCGCCGCCGCCCTGCGCGGGCTCAACCCCTGGTCCTCGCTGTGTGCCGCTTTCGCAGGTGCTTCCCTGCTCATGCTGGCCGTCAACCTGGCCTTCGGCGCCGGGCTGCCCGGCGGCGCCAGCCAGCCGGCTGACCTGTTCTGGCTGGGGCGCTCTGTTGCGGGCTGGGGCATGCTGCTGCTGATGGCGGGCGGGCCCACCCTGCTGGGCTACGGCATGTACAACGTCAGCCTCAAGCACCTGCCATCCAGCGTGGTCAACCTGCTGCTCACCCTGGAGCCGGCCTGCACCGCGCTGATGGCTTTTCTGATCTTCGGCGAGCGCCTGGGCGTCTGGCAGCTGGCGGGCAGCCTGCTCATCCTGACCGGCGTGCTACTGCTGCGCCTAAAACCTGCAAAGTAATTACCCCCACTTGAGGAAAGCAACCACAACCCGCGCCCTATAAAGCGGCTTGCGCGAAGCGTCACCGCACTAATGGAAAGCCGACTTAAACCGACACTTTTTCAATTTTTCATGATTCATTGCGAAGGAACGAATACGAAAGTGTTGGCAATTATAATTTATACCTTGATTAAGATGCCAAAGTAACCCACCTTGTTTTCATTTATTCATGCGGGGTATGAAGTGACACGGCAGTCTGTATCGTATAATGCCACCGTAACATTACCCCTCATACCTTAACTGGCTGGATAGGAAACTTGCAGACAGCCATGGAAAATGTATTGCACGGATGTGAGCTAGACCGACCTATGCTAGACTTCTTGCAGGAAAAATGTTTTGATACAAGTAAACTGCGGTTGATAAAGTGCTTAGTTATGCTAATATTCTTAAAAACATTGCAAAGAAAAAGAAAAAAGTATTTTGAAATTTAATGATGTGTTTTTTTCTTTCTTACTTCAAACCCCTATTTTAGATAACAATTTTCAATATTAATTGATAATATAAATGGGTTTTGAAATTTAATTAGATAATTGATAAGAAGAATTTTGTTAGGTTTAATACTTTTCTTTAACAAAGGGATAGTCTATACCAGCAAAAGTTTTAAAAATTGATTCAATGATAATTTTTACTCCCTGAGGTGGAATTGCCATTCCAATTTGTCTTCTTATACTTTCATTAGAGCCATAAAAAATAAAATCATCAGGAAATGTTTGCAATCTGGCTCTCTCCCTGTTTGTAAGAGCTCTTGGTTCTTCCCAATGATAAACATGTGTTCCTCCCCCACCGCTACCTGTAACGGTATAGGATGGTTCGTTTGGACGCAATCTTTTATATATTTGAGATAATTTTGCACCTTTCACATTAAGTTTAAGGTGATTTGGTATTTCCTCAAACCAAGCATTTTCTCCGGGTGGAATATATTTTAATCTCTCAATGGTGCTCTTTGGATGAGAAGTAAATACATGGTTTGGATCATTATGTTTAATAGGAGGTATACAAATCGCCTGGTAAGCAGTTGTTTGTTTATCTATTGAAGTATTTGTTGGTGCAGGAACTTGAAATTTGAGATTTAAGTCTTTTCTAATACCAATTATGATTATTCTATGTCGTTTTTGAGGTATACCATATTCTTCAAACTTATATTTATTTATAGTAAGTTCGTATCCGTAATCACCTGCGTTTCCTAAATCTAGTAAAATTTTTTCTAATGCCTTTCCCTTATTCGCGTTAGTAATTCCACCTACATTTTCTGCAAAAAACCAAAAGGGATTAAAAATATTTAAGACTGATACACCATAAAAATAAAGCGGCCCATATTTTCCATTAAAACCTTTTCTTTCACCAACGATACTAAAATCATTACAAGGAAAACCATAAGCAAAGGCATCAATTTTTTCTAATTTCTTTAGATTTAGATCTTGCACATTCTTACAAATCACAATATTCTTATTGTTTGGAACAATATTATTCTGAAATGTCACACAACTGTCTGAGTCGTTGTCATTTGCCCATACATGTTCCACGGAAAAAGTATCATTATTATGATTAAAACCAGCAAGTTTTGCGCCATAAGCGAGTCCACCCGGTCCAGAAAATAATTCTCCCAAACGGAATTTCATTTAATTCTCTTTTTCTAAGTGATTTTTGCAAATACAACTTTATTTATTGTAATTCATATATAATTTTTTTATGCTGATTATTGGAGGTTAAATGGGGAAAAAACATTGGGTAATTACAAGACCAAAGCGAAAATTAATACTTGTTCCTGAAATATTAAAAATTTTCTATTCTGTAACAATGAATGAAAAATGGAATCGAAATAGAAGTATACAAATGAAATTTGAGAAAGCGCTTAAAGAGGCAGAATGGAAAGCTCAAAATCAAAGTGAATCGGGGAGTGGCGGTAGAACGTATGCGGCTTTGTTATTTATGCTTGGATTGTGGTATGAGGATGAAATAGGTGTTAAGCTTACCTTAGCTGGTCAAGATATTATAGATGGATGTTCTCCTGTTGATGTTATTACTAAACAACTTTTTAATTTTCAATACCCATCGGTTTATTCATTAAAACCAAGTGTAAATGTTGATAAAGAATTTCAAATTCATCCGTATAGATTCATAGTTAGGTTATTTTTAGATAAGGGATATAAAGAATTATCACAAAATGAAATTGGATTTTGCTTAGTTCCTTTTGCAAAGAAAAATAAAGATTTAAATCTATGCTCTGATTATATTGATGATTATAGAAAAAATCCGGAAAGAATTGAAAAAATTGCTGTAAGAGAAAGCAAAACTACTAAAGATAACTTAATAAATATAGGAAATACCGTAGTTAATCAACTTCTGTATACTGGTTTTTTTAATGAGGGTGATGATATAAAATCACTAGTGATTACAAGAAAAGGGATGGAAAAAAGCAAAGAGTTGTTAAGAGAATTACGACAAACACTTATTACCGATTATCGTGATGTTCCATTTCAAAAAAGTTATGGAAAGGGTATTACTAAATCAAAAGATTACTCTAGTTCAATAAGAACAAAAATGGATATTTCACCTAATGATAAAAAGATTATTCAACAATTTTATATTATCGCTTCAAGAGAACCAGTTCATTACTTATCAGATAATTTAATTCATGAGATAAGGAAATCTACTGGTGAATCAATAGACACAATAAAAAAAGTAATTGAAGTATTACCAATAGAAACACAAGCAAACGAATTCAATAGATTGTATTTACAAATATCAACCGGTGGCCTCGAATTCGCAAAAGAATTTGAAATGAAAACAACAAGACTGTTTAATAATGTTTTGAATATTGAGGCGAATTGGGTAGGCAATAAGAATAGACATCCAGATATTATTTTATTTTTAGATAAGGAAAATAATAAACATGGGATAATAGATACTAAAGCTTACAAAGAGTATAACTTACCCTTAGATCATAAAAATAAAATGGCATATACATATATTCCTGGTTTAAAAGAAATTACTTATAAATCAAAGAAATATACATTGGCTTTTTTTGGTTATGTAGCAGGTGGTTTCGGTAATAATATTTATAAATCATTCCGTGAATTACTAACAATGGCAAACATACCAGGGCATTTTATAACAGCAAAATCATTTCTAGATTTATTGAATCAACACAAAGTAATTCCTTTCGCAACTAAAGAGTTATTGAATTTATTCTCAAAAAATGGCGAAATAACTTCTGATGAAATTATCAAATACTGAAAAAAAAAATTCCAAAATAAAATGCTGGAATGGTATAAGACCTATGGGAGAAGTTTTCCTTGGAGAGAAACAAATAATCCATATCATATATTAATTGCTGAGATATTACTTCAAAAAACAAATGTTAGAAAAGTTGTTGATGTGTATGAACACATGATAAGACAATTTCCTGATATTCATTCTTTGGCAAATGGGGATTATGAAGAGGTAAGAAAAATATTTTTGAAAATAGGATTTCATTATAGAGCCCATAGACTTATAGAAATCGCGAAAGTAATTAAAAATGATTTCAATGGGAAAATACCCGAAAATTATGAAGATTTAATAAAAATGAAGGGCATTGGCCAATATATTGCTAATGCAATTTTGGTTTTTGCATATGGACAAAAACGTGTGGTTGTTGATACAAATGTAGTAAAAGTTTTAGATAAAGAACTTGGATATAAGTCAGATTCAAAAAGGCCTAGAAATGATAGAAATTTGATTGAATTTGCAAAGTCGTTAGCTCCAGAACACGATATAAAAGAATTCAATTGGGCTTTATTAGATTATGGCGCTCAAAAAAAGTTTTAAAACCCGAAAAAATATTTTACATTACGGTATTATTATTAAGAGAAAAATAAGCAAATAAAAGCTTTTGATAAGGTGTTCGGTATAAAATCCACTCAACCCTTAGAAGTATCAATTAAAAATTGTTTATTATCAAATTTCCAAATTTCTAATAAGCAGAATTGAGGTATATCAAAGGTCAATTCACAAGTGATATTTATTATTATCTTGGTGTTTCAGACATTGGCATATCCTATGCAGTGATCCTTGCGTTCATAGGGCTTGGCGTTATGATTCCTGTCTAATTCAATTTGCATTGCTTAAAAAATACTATCATTTTTATAGTTTTAAAATACGAGAATTTAGGTTTAGCTTTTTTCGATTTTTTGTAACAATTAATGAGTCTAACCTCGAAAAATATTATATGGATACATTTCGGAAACCTGCATGCAAAAAAAGTTTTTGAATAAATCATCATTTCTTGAATTGAGTTTTAAAACTCACAAAATTTAAAGGCTTTAACTATATGTGATCTGTAATATATGCATAATAGTAATGCATTATTTATATAGATACATATATAAGGTATATGTATTGCTTCTTGACAAAAAAACAACTATATAGTATTATAGCGGTATCATATAGGCATTAATAAGAGGAGCTGACGATATGAAATATATTATTGATGTTCCAGATGGAATACATAAAAAAATCACAAAAATGATAGCAGATGGTGATTACGCTACAATGCAGGATTTTGCATTAACTGCCCTCCAAAACCAATTTTTAATTGAAGATTCATCAAAGGAAAGTGATCAACATATGGAAAAACACGGTATTGTTTATTCATTAAAGGTAAATACTAAAGAAAAAAGATGGGAATTGCCTGAGAATAAAACTGAAATAAATTTTAAAACACTAATTAATTCCACAAAATCAAATGATTGGCTTTTTGGCCAAGTTAATAGAATACTTCCAATTAAATTTGGTTTAAGAAATCTTATTTCCTATCAGGAAGAATGTGGTGGCGAAATTGATTTAGACTGGTTTTTAGAAAAGGCTGCAGATCAAGCTAGAAAATTCGGGAAAATCTTAGAGGATCAAGATAATAATAATAATGTAAGAAGAGATGAAAGAGTATCAGTTGGCTTCCCGCTTGGAAAAGAAGAAAAAAGTCTTAGCAGATATAAGTCGCATTTTCTTGGATATATGCAATCAACGACTGGTCAATCAGTTGGAGCTTTGCCTGAATTGGGTTTTGCGGTTATTAATCAAGATAATAATAATGAAACCAAAATTGGAATTACAGATGGGGGGTTGAAATTTGGATTGCTTAAAAATCCCGTACTCGATGGTTTTTATAACAAGGTAACAATCACAAAGGAAGAATCATTATTTTATATTCAGCACATATTAAAGCAAGCCCCTGGTGAAGTAAAGGCTCTGGGGATTATTGTTGGCATGATTAGCAACAATATTAATAGACCCAAGCAAATGAACATTGAAATTTTGAAGCTATTCCCAAAATGGACGACAGCTCTATGCGTTACGAATAGATCGGGGGCAATAGGCCGAGCAACAGATTTAGGATTAGTGAATAGAAATCGTGATGGTATCGAAGTATTTTATGAATTAAGCGATCTGGGAAATGAAGTGGTAGAGATTTTTACCAAAGAAAAAGTTATCGAGGGAGATATTAAATGACACCGGGGAATCAATTTATTGATGATTTAGCCAATGGAAGAGAAACAACAATTAATTGGCAGAATGTAGTTAAAAACATTGTAGATGAATACGAAAATAAAAAGGGGATAGTACATGGTGTTCAGAAGGATGCAATTCAAAATGGATGGGATGCTCGCATAGATGAAAAAGGAAAAGGCTGGACTTATAAATTCCAACTCTATAGAGAAGCTGGTGGATTGGTCTATTTAACCATGACTGATTCAGGGACACATGGACTTACTGGTCGGATCTTATCGCCCGAAGAAATGGAAGAAGATTTACCAATAGAAGAAAGATGGGGACGGTTTGAAAGTTTAGCGTTTACAAAAGACAATGAAGTTGGGACATTGGGTGCAAGAGGTCAGGGTAAATTCATTTTTGTTGGTGCTTCGAAGAAGAAACAGATCTATTATGATAGCTTGCGAATTGATGGTACATACCGGCTAGGCACTAGAGCAATACGCGGAAGAACCAGCTCGCCTGTAATGCATTGGGATGATGAAGATGGGCAAACCCTATTAAGAGAGCGTTTTCCCAGTCTACAACCTCTAGGTTCATCGGGAACACGCGTGATTATTGTTGATCCTATTGATGAGATTATTGAAGCAATTAATAACAGATCCTGGGAGGAAAATGTTGCTGATACTTGGTGGGAGCTTCTGCAAAAATATAAAATTAAGATAACTGTAAAAAATCTTGAAGAAAATCATGAAGTTGTTGTCCCTCAATATATATTGGATATGCCAAGTGAAGATAAAGATGTAGTGAAAGTATGGAATAAAAAAAATGAAACAATAGATATTTCTGGAGAACAGTACAGAATAAAACGATTGCACCTGGTCTCAAAATCAACAGATGGATTGCCTGAACATATTAAGGGTGTCGCTATTCAAAGGAATGGGATGAAGGTTTGTACTGAGCTTCCCCCCAGATCAATTGGTATCGATATTGGCGATGGAATTTATGGTTATATTCAGTTTGACAAAAAGTTGGACGAATTAATGGCTTTAGCTGAGTCGGTGACTCATTATGATTTTGATTGGAGAAGAACCGGTGCTCGACAGGTAAGAGAATATATTCGTGATCAAATAACTGAATTCGCTCATGAAAAATTGGGATTTGGTGTTGATCCAAGAACATTACGAGAAAAACTTCACAATGAAGCAGAAAAACGCGCTTTGCTTGCCGCAAATAAAGTGGCAAAGGTTTTAGGAATTTCTGCAGGGGGATTTGGTGGAGGAGGTGGTGTAGTTCCTGGACCAAGAGTAACCAAGCCATATGGGTTGATTATGCCGGAATTAGAATTGCCAAATAATGATTTGCGAGTTGAGTTTGGCCAATCTGTAAGTAATATAAAAGCTTCCGTCTATAACCAATCAGATATTGATTTCAAAGTAAGGTTGAAATTTTGGATGTTCACAGATGATGGACAAGTTGCATATAATTTTTTTGATCCATCAATTGATTTTGATCTTGAACGCGGATCAAAAAGAGGGCCGTTTGGACCATTTTCTATTGAAATGGAAAGAGCGAAATACCCAAGTTCCGGATTATATAGGATAAGGTCAAGGCTCATCAGTTTAGAAAGTTCATCTTCTGATATACCAAAAGGTCAGATTCTTGATGAAAAAACAAAATCATT
The DNA here is from genome assembly GCA_016929735.1 of Ignavibacteriales bacterium. Classification (GTDB taxonomy): domain Bacteria; phylum Bacteroidota; class Ignavibacteria; order Ignavibacteriales; family Melioribacteraceae; genus JAFGPR01. Next base: position 7,604 of record JAFGID010000257.1, read on the forward strand.
TTATCTAGATATGAATCCACCTGAACGTATATATGGATTATTTGAAAAAATACAGCCTTCGGATTTATCAGAATTTAATCCCACTCTTCTTGGCTATCATTCACATGGAGAACGAGGTGGATATATTTATACATACAACATAGAACATCCTGCGTTCAAAGTTGTGGGGGATGATAGAGAATCTTCAACTGAATACTTATTTCGTTTATTAAGTCAAGCTGTAATTGAAATTGATCTTGGAAATGATGATCCGGTACTTTTTAATAATGAAGAAACAAGTAATCCAGCTTTATTAGCACAAAAGATTCGTGAAAATATGGGGGAATGGCTCCATAGTTACTATAGTTAGGGAAAAATTATGGCTGTAATAATAAGAAATAAAATTCAAAATCCAAATGGTAATATTTTTGAAGTCAAAATATATAGATCAATAAATCAACCAATATCTATGGATGAGAAAACACAAGCTGAAAAGCTTGATAGATTTCTTGAAATCAAGATGCAAGAAATATACATTGATTTACAAAAAAAAGGTTTATTAACAGGGAAGAAAGGCGAACATATAAGGCGATGGTATGCTGTGGGTGTTAGTTTACGAGAGTTCATAGATAACCCAAAAATCATTCCAATTGAAGATCGCGTGCAGGACACATATATTTGGGAGGCTCTTTGGCACCATGCAAAAGATGGAGTACGCCCTGGATTACCCAAAAAAAGTGCCGGGACCGCAAGGGATCATTTTCGTTTGTGTTATGAATTGTCAAAATTCCCAGCATTCGTCGCAGAGAAGTTTAATTGGTCGGATTGGGTAAATTTTCTTGAATCACCAGCAGTTATATCAGATAAGAGAATAACGGATTGGGCTTCGCAGAGGGTTAAAAATATTTCTAGAAAAGAATTACGAAAATTAGCTATGGTAATACGTGAAAATTTTAAATATAGGGATATGAGTGTATTAACTGATAAAGAATTGAAAATTGAACTAGAAACTGTTTGGAAGAAAATAGGAAATGAGACCCTAAAGGGGGAAGATGAACATCATTAACACAAATATTGAAAAGATTAATTTTTCAGATATAGAATCGTTTTGCGATGAGCAGCAAATTGAAGGAGTTCAATTAGAGTATAAAAAAGAATTTCCTAAAAAAGGTTTAGCAAAGCAAATCGCCTCGTTTTCTAATACAAGAGGTGGACTATTAATAATTGGAATTGAAGAAGATGAGAAAATTGGTATTCCAAAATCATATGATGGAGTAATCAATGACGGAAAACTTCTTGAACGGGTCCATCAGTATGCTTCACAAGTTGAACCAATACCCTCATACCAGGCAACTGCAACCGATGAGAAAAATGGAAAAGTTTTTATCTTGATTCGTGTCTTTGAAGGAGAACATACTCCATATTTCGTCCAAAACGATTCGAATATTTGGGTTAGGACCGGAAATATAAGTAATCCAATTGACCATGCTTCTCCCGATGCTTTGGAGTTGTTATACAAAAAAAGAGAAAAAGCAGAACAACAAAGGAAAATTCAAATTGAAAGAACAGTAGAAATATCAAAGGCAGCCATAGAACGTCAAGAAAAAAAGAGGATAGTTGCAGTATCTCAAGGAGAAGAATCTGACAGACTTAGGATTATTGATAAAGAAGTTGGGTCAAATGTTTCAATGTGCAATGTAACTCTTCAACCTTATTTCCCTAACAAGAATTTCATTGATCCCTATCAGTTAAAACAATCTTTAGAAAAATTAATAACTAGCAATTATAGTTACACATTTCCGGAAGCATACCAAGTTGAAACAATTCCATACGGAACACTTTCGTGTCATTGGAGAAGCAATGATGGATTTGTTCAAATTGAACAGATATTTGGAAATGGTTTAATTTCCAATGCTAGGGATTTAGCATTCATAGATGAAAATGGGAATAGATCAATATATTTAGCCTGGATTGCTATTACTACTCTTTCAACTCTTCAGGCAGCGGCAAATTATTATAAGTTGGTTGGATACCAAGGAATTATTATTGGGAATATAAGTTTTGAAAATATAAAAGGATCCTTTGTTAGACCTATTAAACCAGATGGGTGGAGTCTTCATTTCTTTGAATACCACACTTGTTTATTAGATTCATACAAATGGGAAATTAATACGGATACTTTTATTCTTGGAAATAAAAAAAGCCTAGATTCACTAATTAGAGATATTATGGATGAAATATATGTAAGTTTTAATTATTCTCCCCCGGGAGAAAAACTTTACAATGCATTCTTCAAGTGATTTTTTTGAGATAGTAGGGTCAGCTCCAGGGCTTGTCTCTATTTGATGATGAGTGCTATGTATATTTCGGTCATGTCTTGGTTTCCTCAGTTGTTAAGGTACGCTTGTCAATAAATTCACCTTGTATAATAGAACAAAATTTCTTGCTTTTCAAGCCCCTTTAACCTTAAAAAATGGCTTCGTTCCTTTCAAACGAACCATGAAAAATTGAAAAAGTGTCGGCTTTTGTCGGGTTTTGTCGGAGCGAACTTTGGGAAAAGTTCGCGCAGATGCGCGGAGAGGCGGCGGAATCCATACGCCGCCTTGCAGGGCGCGGGTTGGGGTTGATTTACTCCTTTGTTACA
>JAFGID010000258.1 GCA_016929735.1 Ignavibacteriales bacterium
CATTTATTAGTATGTATAAGCATCCTTTTGTTTTCCGTCGCCCTATCCCCTCTTCCTCTCTGCGACAAAAAACAAAAAATGTGCAAAATAATTTTTTATTAAATTTAATGACTCTTTCTCTGCTTATCAACTCTTACAACCATTTATCATAATTTCCTAACATAAAAAAAACGATTGGTGCAAAGCACAAATATAATCGTTTTTTTTCGTGTCACACCGACCTAACATTTTCAACTTATCTATCATTCCAGCAGAGCAAGAGACATCCCCTTGCCCTATTTTTCCCTCTCTGTTTTATTTATTGCTCTTGCCTCTTTCTTCTAAAGTTGAAAAGCGAAATATTTCCTCTTCATTCCAAGTTTCGCTTATTTTTTACCCACCAACCTAAGAAGAAAATAAAACGATTGTCGCAAGCGACACAATATAATCGTTTTTTTTCTTTTTATTGCCCCCAACCACCCACCCATTCTTTGTCTTGTCAATGTCTGTTTCATTTCTTATTTTTGTCTTAAACAATTATAGAAATTAAATATGAAAACAATCAAACCAACTCAACTTAAAAGAAAAACATAGAGATAACAACAAAAATATGTTAAGAAACTCAAAGGGCAACATGTACTCCTTTGTCACGCACACCTGGAACACAATCAAGGGAAAATGTCCTCATAACTGTTCTTATTGCTATATGAAACGATGGGGAAAACAAACCAATCTCCATTTCGATGAATCCGAACTAAAAACAAATCTCGGTCAAAATAACTTTATTTTTGTAGGTAGCAGCTGCGACATCTTCGCCAACGACATCCCCGAACTCTGGCTCCGTAAAACTCTAAAACACTGCGAACATTTCAACAACCTATACTTATTCCAAACTAAAAACCCTTCCCGATTCCTTGATTTCATTGACGCTTCTGTTATCTCCGATAAATCCGTCATCTGCACAACACTCGAATCCAACAGAAATTATACTAACATTTATAATAACTCCCCCTCTATACTTAAACGAGTATCTGCTATATCAGAAATCTCAAATGTTATAAAAACTTACATTACTATTGAACCCATCCTCGATTTCGACCTTGATGATTTCATCAACTTAACCAAACAATGCAACCCAATACAAGTTAACATCGGCGCAGACAGCGGAAACAACAACCTACCCGAACCTAACAATAATAAAATATTAAATCTAATCTCTGAACTCGAAAAATTTACTCTTGTAGTTAAAAAGAAAAACCTAAAAAGATTATTAAATAACGGACCATAATTATGAAAATCCCGGAATTTTTAATTTGCGAAGACCCCCATTTCTACATCAGAGACGATATAGATGAAACACAACGCATCTTCATCATTCACACTCAAGAACCTTTCATCATCGCAGAGTGCTTTCATTTCACACAAGACGAAGAAAATATTTCTATGTTACATAAATCTAAATTCAACATCTACGCAACACTTGACTACTCCCCGGATGAATACATTATAATAGGAGCTCTTAACTCATCAACCATTTCACACACTCAAACCGACAAACTCGCTAACATAATGCGTAGAATGGCTGACTGGTACGAAAAATATCTTCTCTGGCTCGACGACAACGACAACCCTCATCTACCATAACCAACCACCTCTCACTTGCTCCTTACTTTTTACCTCTTCCGTCTTTTCCCCCCTTGCGTTCATTGAGCTTGTTTACACTGAGCGTTGCACTGAGCCTGTTTACACTGAGTGGCATTGCCATCGAAGTGTCGAAGTGCGCAGTCGAAGTGTGGAAATTAAGGGAGGATTAAGGTGGGTTCTACTACTGACCACTTAACTTTACCTATACGCTCCTTGCAAATATACTTTCGTTTTTAATGTGATAATATTAATATTTTCTTTAATGTATGGTATATAATCTTTCTTTGTAATATATATATCCACTGGATACTTAATAGTATAAAATTCATCAAAATTTGCCACTCTTACATCGTACTGTTTCATATGCCAACCATCTGCATTTACAACACAAATTATACAACCATCAACTCCTGCATCTACACTAATTGAATTCTCTTTACAATCTATTTTTACATTATTGAAATAATGTGGTATATCAAGCCATATTCTTGTCTCTGGACATCCAATTAGATTATGTGATAAATTTTCATAATGAGCTGCAAAGGTTTTTGAATATGTATATGCTACCCCTATGTGATTCATATTTTCGTAATCATTATTATTACTCATTGTTAACGCATCACAAAATCTTTCATAAACATATCTTGTTGGTTGAAAATTTCCAATTCTCGTATAACCCAAAAAATTCACTCCTCCTGCATCTGTCATTACTGTAAATGCCTCTGCCAAATTTTCAATACCAAAAGATGTCCTGTTATCATCAAAAGCCAAATTTCTACAGCCCGTTGCATAGACAATTGCAGGTTTATTATAGTTTCTAAACCTATCAAAAGCATCTTTATCTTCAGGTATCTCATTCCCCTCGTAACTATCTATACTATTAATACAATTCCTTGGTGTTCTATTTAAATTCTTTGACATCGTCGTTATAGACCTCGCATCACTATGTGCCAAAAAACTTATCAATCCATATCCCCCCATTTTTATCTGCTCCATCACATCCTCGGAATAAGGACTTGTAGGATTATATATATCATTTTCCTGCATAACAACATGACTAAACATTGTAAGTTTATTCTTTATTGCATTCGCATGATTTAATTGTTGATATTGATCAGCTTGTGATATGAATGAGTTCACTAAATAATCTGTATTTCCATTACCTGGATCTGTTTCATACAAAATTACTTTATCGACCCATCTTTCTACTTCTTTTAAGTCTGTGCATAATAACCGCCCAACAAATATTTCAGGTAAATAATCTACCTTATCATCATTTGGCTCACCAAAGCAATTATCACCATCAACATTCCAATCACCATATAGATCAGCAAAATATAAATCCGCCGGTATTATTTCATCATCAGATAAATTATTAATGCTATTCGAATTCTCGCTGCACCCATATCTAATTGGCACAACCGAATAATCACCTACTAATAAAACATAAACCGGTGCATATCCGTATGGATCATGATATGTATCAAATAAAAATGCTCTTATTGCACCCGCACTATCATGAATCTCATCAAATTCATTGTTATAATAATATTTATATATTTTATCTAATGTAACAACTCCTACATTTTCTATTTTCTTTTTTTTCCATTGAACTAGTTTTTCAAAAGCAGGTGCTAATTCCTTATTTGTTATTATTGTATAATTATAACTAAGAACAGGACCTGGTTGTTTAGTACTATCAGCCTTAATTACCATGGGAGCCACGTTTCCATAAAGAATAATATCCTCTGGATTTACTACCATATTTTCAAGTATAGAATCATATATTTTTTGTATTGACTCTATTCTTCCCCCGGGATTTGCTCCCATTTCACCCGAATACTTAAATTGTAATATTATATCCGAATTACTATAAAATATCAAGGAATCCTCTTTTGGAAAATATTTAAATGGACAATATTTAATCGTTACAATTCTATTATTTCCATCAAAAAAATCATGTCTAACTACTTCAAACATTTTTTCGGGATATGGGTAAGTTGAATTGTAAATTGTCGTGTCAGGTACTATAAATTCATCCTCGTTATATCCTTGTGTAGGTAATACTTTATTTTCTAAATTATATATTTGTCCAACCGTTGTATCTACTACAATAATACTATCAACTGATTGCTCTTGCGGTATTATAAATTTTAAATACAATTCAGGTAATAGTGGCTTTCCAATCTTATTACTTTCTTGTAATCCTTCAACTTCAATATAAGTATAATAGTTACTATCAACACCCTGAATATTACTGATTAAAACATATTTCCCTGATAAATTAACATTATAATTAATTTGTGATTTTATTTCAATAATACCTAAAGAAACAAAAATTATGTATATGAAAAACTTCAACGTCCTATTTCTCATTTTTAATTTTTCTATTTAATCAGAATCATCTTTCGTAAAAAAATATTATTATTCGCTTCCATTCTATAAAAATAAATCCCACTTGACAATCCGCTTCCATCAAATTTAACTTCATAACTCCCCTCCTCTTTTTCCTCATCTAGTAATGTTGCTATTTCTTGTCCAAGTAAATTAAGTATTTGTATTTTTACTTTACTGACAACTGGCAACTGATAACTGATTACTGTTGTCGGGTTAAATGGATTTGGATAATTTTGTGATAATTTATATTCTTTTATTGCTGTGCTTTCTGTTTTATCTATTCCTGTCTTCTTTTCCAATCTATATATTTCAACTCTATTATCTACTCCACACGCTATTAATTTATTCCCAGTCCCATTAAAAGAACCCAAATTTTCAATCTCATAAAATCTTTTATTTATTTGCACACTTCCTTTTTCTTTATAAGTATCAGCTCCAAATATAATCTCTGTATAATTTGTTAATCTTGCAAAATCATCATAGCTATCATTATTCAAATTGTAAATTCCTTTTACTATACTATTAAATCCCGCTGTTAAATAACCCGCTTTTATTGAGTCTTTTAAATTTGAACCCAGATAAATTTTATTTATGATATTTGACTTAATAGAAAAATCCGAATATCCATCACCATTAATATCTCCTAATTCACACACATCTTTTCTATATTCATTTGTGTCTCCCTTTAATTCAATACTATTATGATAACCAATTGAATCACCTCCGAAAAATAATACTGCTTTACTATTCCCCTGTAAATAAAAATTGTCCATTCCAACTATAAAATCATTATAACCATCTCCATTTACATCACCTAAAAACGATACTGTATTACCAAAATATCCATATTCAATATCACCCGCCAATAAAAGATCTGCCCCATTATCGATAGTCTGCCCTCCCATAAATATATATGCAATTCCTTTACTGTAACCACTATCCATTGGAGCACCCATAATAAAGTCATCAAAATTATCACCATTTATATCTCCAAATGCCATATCATTACCAAACAAATCCCATCCGATCTCTCCTTCAATAATTAGATCTGGTATTGTATCTAAAACATCCGTTCCCAAATAGATAAATGCTGCTCCGACATAAAAACTATAATAATTTGGTACTCCTATACAGAAATCGGCAAAACCATCTCCATTAAAATCACCATTCCCTACTATCGAATAACCAAATTGTGAATTATTATCATCACAATGAAATCTCAAGTCTGCATTTGTATCTATAATTGCATCACCATAATATAATTTTGCATAATTTCCATCTCTTGCCGATATCAACATATCATCATAACCATCTCCATTTACATCGCCAATATTTTTTACTAAATTAAAGTCATCTCCTGCTTTTTCGCCATGTATGGTTGTAATTAAAATTAATGTATCCTGTGCATATATCTGCCCAATATATAACAGAACTACAATAAAAAATATTTTATATTTTATTTTTTTCAACATACTTTATCTCTCTATCTTATTATTCCTACTTTTTATTTCTTTTATTTCTTACTGTTGCTGAGCGTAGTCTAATCACCAACAATCCACCACTGACCACTTGTGCTGAGCGAAGTCGAAGCACTGACCACCGACAACTACCTATACGCCCCTTGCAAATATATTTTAACATTTAACTTTACTAATGGATATGGTTCAGCATTTAACTCATCTGAATAACCACTCTCACCGTAATCATTCATCGCTTTCACAACAAAATAATACCTCTGAAAATTCGTTAATCCCGATAATATTAAATTTGTTGTATCCGCTCCAATAATTATAGGTGAATCCCCTTCGTTAGCTCCCGTCCCACTATATGGAAATCCCAAATCAATATCATAATATATTAAATAATTCTTTGCTCCTCCTGCTATGTACGAAAGCAAAACTCTCCCCTCATTCATTGCTTGCGCTCTCCAAAATAACGGTGTATTCGGCTCTTCTGGTATTCCTACATTATATTCCACTTCATGCCATATATCATCAGTATCTTTTGCTTTTACTTTAACTCGTACCATTACATTATTACTATCATCCCAGAACCATCGCCTTGAATAACCATCTAAACTTGGAACCGTAAAAGTCCAATCTGTTGTCCAAAATCCTTCACTACTTCCACTCGCTAATATTTTTACTGAATCCGAATTATTTGACTCTAAAGTCCAACTCCAACTGCTTATTATAGAATCTCCCAACGGAGTATCATCAAAAAACTCCGCATTAAATGTTACTTCATCTCCTTGCTCTATCTCAATTGGTCCAGTAATTTCAATCCTATCTTCCATTCCACCACCCCCTTCAACATAAGAAATGGCATCATATACATCAAGAAATCCCTCTGTAGTCTTAGTGTTTCTCAATATATGTTCAATATCTTTATACTCAAAATTCTTTCCTAATGCTATTCCCTGTTGCAATAACAATGCAACCGTCCCTGTAACATGCGGTGCCGCCATACTTGTCCCATATAAATTTATATGCACTCCATCCGGTTCCAATTGATTAGCCGGTGGATTTTGCACATACTGTGATAACGAAGAAGCTATCCACGCTCCTGGTGCAAATATATCCGGCTTATTCCTCCCATCTCTGGTCGGTCCCGGTGAACTAAAATAACTAATCTGGTCTACAGGATAACTTTCATTATTTATCCCTATTTGTTTTGTATTAAATGACCCAACCGTAATTACGTTATATGCATTTCCTGGTTCTGTAATTAATCTTTCATTACTATACGAATAAAGATTAAAATATGCACCTTTTTCTGGATCATTAATTCCTCCTACATCCACAATATACGCGTCCCATCTTCCGTTGCCATTTGACATTATTATTTCCCATTGTCCATTTCTTATTTGTTTATTTGTTTCTGCATCCTCGCTTAACTGAATTAATATTTGATTATCATTTACTTCAGGAAAAGGGTCTATAAATTCTGTATCATACCAATTATTGACAATAGAAATTATTCCATCGCTTGTAGTATCGCAATCGCCTGGTGTATTTCCTGTCCCCTCTCCGGATGAGTATGGTCCGATTATTAATCCAGTTGGTGTTCGTAATGAAATAGAATAGTTCGAAATATTTGGATACCATATTTCCATTAATAATTTTTCACTCTTAATAGATGTATTAGATTCAATCGTCATAAATCTTGAAGTTGAAACCGAAGCATCAGCGTGCCATCTGTAAATTAATTTTCTGTTCGGATCATTTATATCATAACCCTCATTGCCTGCCGACACAACAATAATTCTTCCCCTTCCTTTTGATGTATTTGTTGCTATTTCCGAAATTGTTTTTTCAAAATTACTTGTTCCATTTTTGGGTCCCCATTTTGTTCCTAAACTTAAATTTACAACCCAAGGTTGATTTAAACTTTTTGCATATTCAGCAACCCAGTTTATTCCATCTATTATATCGCTACTACCAACTCTACAATATCCCACATTATCTGAAGTATTTCTATATGCAACATTCAAAATATTTGCCTTTGGAGCAATACCAACATATATTGGATTTGTCGGTGTTCCATTTCTGAATTCTTTATCTACTCCACTAATAAAAGTTTCCATATTTGTTACTTTGCTTGATGAACTCGAAAATCCGTTTCCTACTGCTATTCCACTTACATGAGTCCCATGTCCCTGACCGTTTTTGTCTTTATGGTCTATTATATCTTGTCCTGGATTTTTTATCTGGTTATTTATTTGTGTCTGATTCCATAGGGTTCCATATGTATATGGATAAGGTGCCGTCCCTCTACTCGAATTTTGATCCCATAATGCTAATATTCTTGTATTTCCATCTTCATCTATAAAATCTTCATGGAAAAAATCAATACCTGTATCTATGATTCCAACAATAACTCCCGTCCCATCATATAAATATGTATCTCTCGCTAGATTTGCCCTAATTTTTACACTACTTACATCTAATTGCACATCTAACGGCTTACTTAGTTCAATATATTTTATCTTTTCGCTCATTAACACTTCTCTTAGCATTCCCAAATCAATTTCTGCAGTTGCATATTTTCCTATGATTGATCTTAATTTTAATCCTTGCATATCTGAAACAATTTTTTCATCTTTAAACTCTACTATAACTGGTATTAATATTTTTTCGCTTTCATATCTTACCATTGAACTAAATTCAAAATTCTTTTTAACAAATTCTTCTGTCTTTGAAAACGATGGTTTTTGTTTTTCATATTGAGAATAAAATGTTGATAATTGTAATTCTACCTTATTTTGCTGTGCTTGTAGGTTTATTGTAATCAAAAAAATAGTTAATAATAACTTTTTCATTTTTCCTCCTCTATTTATATTTTATTTCCCATTCTTTTATTATCGTCATTCCGTGAGATTCTTTTTCCATATTTATTTCAACTATACTTCTCATTTTTTTTTTCACAATTACATTCATAATAACACTTCGCTCATAACTAATACATCCTACTTTTACATAATAACAACCTACTAATATATTGTTAAACTTATAATATCCATCGTTATCTGTATCTGTTCCTAGTATATACCTTTCAGTAGTTATATCTTTGTTATCCTCATCTACTATATATAAACTTACTTGCGCACCCTTTATTTTTTCCTCTGTCCTTGCATCAATTACATAACCTTCTATCATACCTAGATTATCAAAAGGAACTTTTTCAACATTTATTCCATTCCATCTTTCTATCATTTCAATATTTTCTTCATAATCACTAAACACAAAATGATCCATATCAAATAATGTTATTTCATTTTTTTTTATTTCTGTTTCTAATATTGTAATTTTCCTAAATCCTTCAATCTCGCCTTTTATTGTGTATTTACCCTCTGGTAAATTATCAAAATAAAAATAGCCCCCTGAATCCGCATAAGTCGTTGTTCTTAATTCTTCTATCGTAAACTTCGCCATTGAAGTTGTATATAAAGTATTTGACTTCTTTTGTGCTATTATTACATATCCAAATATCCCCCCTGTGCTATCTTCTTGTGCCATCCCACTACATCCAAACAACAAAAAAATAGATAGAATAAACACAGATTTTGTCTTGTATTTCATTTTACCTCTAAAATTTAAATTGCATAAAAATTTATTTAACATTCTTAAAAACGAATTATTTTATTATTTTGTTACAAAAATATTTTTCTTTTTTATGAAATCTAAAATTGTTAATTTTTTCATCATCTGTATTTTCCTTATCAACCCTTTCATTATTTGCAACTTCTCTGTTGAAACCATCTTAACACCTCGAATCATTTTTATTTCTTTCATCTCTATTCTCATTTTGATTCATAATATCATAAATAAATCTTATTATCCTCATCTCAATAATCCAATCCTTATTTCTTTGCTTATTTTTATACTTTTTTCTTCAATCTCTATGTTCTTTTCAGTTAATTTAACTGAAAGTATTTTCGATTTATCTAAATTATTTCTCTTGATTATTCTTGTTTTTATTTTCTATAGTCTAATTAACAAATACAACATATTACTTCTTTTCAAAATCGTAACTATCACTTCTTTTATTCTATCTATTTTCACTTTTTATTTACTTCTAGAACCGATATTTCATACATCTAAACTCGGCTTTGATATCTATTCCATATTCGCAACAATGGGTCATAAAAATATCCTTTCTATTTTTCTACTTCTTTCTTTACCTCTTGCTATATATTTCTTCTTAAATACCAAAAAATCCTGGAAATATTTTTCTCTAACTACCATTACTTTTATTATTATTAATATCATCATCTTGCAATCTCGTTCTGTTTGGTTGGCTTTATTTATTTCAACTTTTTTAACAACCATTTTATTTCTAATTAATAATAAAAAATCTTTCCATCCTTTTACCTATTTTAAAAAACATCGCTCTTTATCTTTTCTATTTTTTTCCCTAATATTCTCACTGTTCATTTTATTTCTCTTTACTCCCTTAAACAATATTTTTATTTCAAAATCTTTCTCTACATCTCCTCAAGGTAGAGTAGATCTTTATGAGCAATCTCTCAATATGTTTTACGATAATCCTATTACTGGTGTCGGTATCGGTAACTGGAAAATAAATTTCCCAAAATATTCCTTCTCTGGTCTTGAAGATCAATTTAACGAAATACATTTTATTAGACCTCACAACGATTACCTCTGGGTTCTTTCTGAAACTGGTATTTTTGGTTTTCTTTCTTATCTATCTATTTTCATCTTAGCTTTTTATTTACTCATTAAAAATCAAAAATATCAAGAAAACAAATCATTACAACAATTAATGTACCTTATTTTTTTCGGGCTAACCTCGTTTATAATTGATTCTCTATTCTCATTTCCTAAAGAAAGAATTGAAATCTTAATCTTACTATCCCTTTTTCTTTCGTTAATTATAAAATTTTCTTACAAACAAAATAAAATCAATTCAAAAACTGTTTCATATTTTTTTATTTTTATTTTGCTTTCTATTTTTATTTTTTCAACTAATAGATTTTTAGCTGAGATTCACACAAAAAATGCCTTAGATGCAAAAGCTGTTAATAATCATCAACTTGTGATACAGGAAATCTCTACTGCAGAATCATTTTTTTATAATATTGACCATGTAGCTAATCCTATTTCCTGGTATAGTGGAAACGCAAAATTCCTTTCCGGTGATATCAATAGCGCTTTACATGAATACCTTAAAGCTTATTCCGCTCATCCTTACCATTTCCACAACCTAAACAATATTGGTACTTGCTACTCTCAGCTTAATGATAATATAAATGCAATAAAATATTTCAAAAAAGCATTAACCATATATCCTTATTCACAAAACACTTTACTTAATCTTGTTATCTCTTATTACAATATTGGTAAACTTGATTCTGCTAAATATTATTTTGAGAATAATTATTACGACACTTCCTCTGAACGATATCATTCTATCAAAGAACAACTATATTTTTCTTTTGACTCACTCAAATAAATTATTTTTATAATTTTTTTAACGTGTATAGTTTCCTCCTTGAGTTTATTTTCATACAATATAAACTAAAAATTGTATAAAACTTATTTTTAAATTTTTCATAATATTTCTTCTTTTTACATCTCCCCAAGTAAAAGAAACTATTTTCAAAGAACATTTATCAGGGTATTAATCGCTTAATACCTGTTTTCTTGTGCGGTTATTTTATATGTCTGTCTTTCTTTCAAATCTTTATTTAAATTACTCTGTTGCTAATATAATAAAAAAATTATTTAAATTCTGTTCCCTTCAAAAAATTACAAAAAAAATTTCATCTCCTTACTTATCAATCCTTTCTTCCTCCTTTTTGCTGAGCTTCACATTGAGCATTGCACTGTGCTTGTCGAAGTGCGTAATCGAAATGTTTACACTGAGCGTTGCACTGAGCCTGTTTACACTGAGTGGCATTGCCATCGAAGTGTCAAACCACCGACCACTGACTACTGAACACCAATTAACCATTAACAATTAACCCATTAACCATTACAAAACCCCCTGCCTCTCAATCTCCAATCTATCTATCTCAACATCTATCTTTCTTGCTTCCTTATCCATCGCACTTTTAATCTTAACCGCCTCAGGCAACTTCTTATCAAATTCAGCTTGTATCATATATTCAAACATCAGAGATTTATAATTCTCATATATCGACTTATTACTCTTATAAAATTTATCATAAGTATACGCATCTTTCTTCTTCACTACTTCAAACGCC
>JAFGID010000259.1 GCA_016929735.1 Ignavibacteriales bacterium
GTTGACTCAACAGGTAGAGTTGAAAGGTTCAACAAGAGATACGGTAAGAAAAAAGAAACAGATTAATCTTTATAAGATTTTTAAAAAGGGTTATGGCAACGACATAACCCTTTTTTTATTGCGGAGGACTTTGTGAATTACAAATTTATTTATTGTTCAACAAAAATTGTTCTAAAGCCAAGTTCAATGCATCATAAAAAGAATAGACTGTAAAAAACTCGTTAGCAAGCGGGTCATAGAAGTTTTTTACCTGAGTATAATTATCAAAGTAAAATGTGTTTCTTGGATTACGAACAATACTTTCAACAGTAATGGTTGCGGTTGCCTTCCAGTCTTTTTGTTCTGCCGAAATTCGATATATTAACATATGTTCGATAGAAGAATAATTTTGTTCAAATACATCTATATGATACGAAGGTTTGTTGTTTTTATATATTTGAAAAGTATAAGAATTTCTGAAGAAGTTTTCTTTAGTTCTTTTTAATCTTTTCCAAGATATTCCAGGTAATTCCTTGCTTACGTAGGGTTCGTTTTCTTCAACATCAGTTAATTCAGACAAATTTAAAGATTTTGATAATTTGCTAATATTCGCAAGATCAATATCGCCGACGATGTTAATAAAAGAAGCATTCTTATTTTTCTTGCTTAATGTTACAAGCCCGGCAATTTTATCATCAGAACGAATTATATATATTTCCGACGTGTTTTCGTTGTTGATGGTAGCGATAAGTTTTTCCCAGTTCTTTTTTTCTAAATCGTTTGAAATTTGTTTAATCTTGTTGTCAGTAAATGTCATGGTTGAAGAAGAAAACTCATATTTTACATAATTGATTAATTCCAATTTTCTTAAGACTTCAGCAAACTGTGGATTATCTGACTTTGACATATCTGCGGTAACATCAAGCATTGCCTTTTCGAGCCAGACCTCCTTATAATTTTCATTTGAACGCACCGCCGAAAAATCCCCGAAGTCATAAAAGCCGACTTCTTGCTTGTATTTTAATTTTCCATCTTGTGCAAAGACAGAATAGCAGATTAATAATGTTAAACCAAGCAAGATTTTAATTAGTGATTTCATTTTATTCTCCGATTTATTTTTTTTCTATAAAGTTTTTGATAAAAGATTTGTTGTCTCTACAATTTTAATAAATTCTGTTCGATATCCAAATCTATCTTCTCCTTTTGATTCTTTTGCCATTTCGATTACATCATCATAATTTGAATCACCTTTGAATTTTGAATCGCGTAGCAACATTCCATATTCTGCTACTGCAGCAGCAAAAATAAAATTATCAGATAAATCTTCATCTTTAATATCTTTTTCTTTGATTGGCATCTGAATTAATTTGCTGACATCTTCATCCGGATTTTTGTATCGTAATTTAACATTCATTAATTCATTAGTTTCAAATGCTTCTTCCGAGACTTTTATTGTTTGATATTTTAATTCATCTACTTTTGATATATCCAATTCTAAATCGGAATCAGTTAGTATTATTTCGTATAATGCTGTTACAGTATGACCTGCTCCTAATTCGCCTGCATCTTTTTTGTCATCGTTGAAATCCTCTTTGTTTAATATTCTGTTTTCGTATCCAACCAATCTATATGCTTTTACTTTTGCTGGATTAAATTCGATTTGAATTTTTACATCTTTAGCAATTGTAAATAAATTTGCTGTTAAATTATTTACAAGCACTTTTTTCCCTTCCATTAGATTGTCAATGTAGTAGTAATTACCGTTTCCTTTATCAGCAATCTGTTCCATTTTCGAATCTTTATAATTTCCTATGCCAAAACCGAGGACCGTTAAGAACACCCCATCTTCACGCTTTTCTTCAATAAGTCTTATCATCTCTGCATCACTTGAAGCACCGGTATTAAAATCGCCATCCGTCGCAAGAATCACACGATTGTTCCCACCTTCAATAAAGTTTTCCTGTGCAATTTTATATGCTAACTTAATTCCGGCTCCACCCGCAGTTGTTCCGCCAGCTTTCAATTTATCGAGCGCAGCAATAATTTTTTCTTTCTCGCTACCGGGCGTTGATTCTAAAACCAATCCAGCAGCACCGGCATAAACAACAATTGATACTCTATCTTCATTGCGTAATTCATTTACCATCAACTTAAAAGACTTTATAAGCAGCGGCAGTTTAATATCAGACTCCATCGAACCCGACACATCAATTAAAAAAACAAGATTGCTTGGAGGCAATTCATCTCCAACAATTTTCTTTCCTTGCAACCCAATATGCACGAGATACGCATCTTCATTCCAAGGGCATGATCCGACTTCATAATTAATTGAAAATGGCTTTTCTTCGGGTATCTCATAATCATAATCGAAATAATTTATCAACTCTTCAATGCGGATCGCATCTTTGGGTGGCAAAGTACTTGACATAATAAATCTTCGCATATTAGAATAAGAAGCAGCGTCAACATCAATTGAAAAAGTTGATAAAGGTTCAACCTCGGTATCTCTAAATTCATTTTCATAAATTGCATTATATGATTCGGTATTAAAATCTACAAACTTTTCATCGTCATCAATATAATATCCGATATTGTCCGTTCTGCCACCTCTTAATTGAATATTAGAATTATTAACAACCCCACTTGTAATATTATAATTTGAATTGTCATGCAACTTTGTCGTTTGAATTGATGTAGTACAATCTTTTCTAACCATAGGCGTAACCGCTTGCACGACAACGGTTTCGCATTCATAAGCAGATGGGGGTAACTCTATTATTATTTCTGTAACTAATCCTGCATTTATTATAACATCTTTAATCGAAATAGTAGCATAACCGATGTAGGAAGATTTCAGTGTATACGTGCCAACAGGTATCTGAAAAATATGAAATTCACCATTAGCATCTGTCGCAGTCCCAATCGTTGTACCTTCAATAACAACATTAGCACCAATTAATATTTCACCTGCTTGAGCGTCTATTACTTTTCCTTTTAACGCACCATATTGAGCGAGAATTAAAGAATTGAATAATATACAAATGAGTAAATATTTTATATCTTTCATTTTAAACCTCTTAGTTTTGTGATTTTTATTTAATAAAATATTTATGGCGCCTAAATATTTATTTTCTTAAAATTTATTGTGTCTTAGTGCTTATTTGGTAAAAAATATTACGACACAAAGGCAAAGAATTATCTTGTATCTTTCAACAATTCCGATTGATTATACATTATAGTATTAATTGAATTCACTCCCTCGCTGAAAGGCTTTTCTAATTCTTCTCCAAACATTTCTGTTTCAATTGTAGTTTTAGAATCTCCAAAAACTTCGGCAATTAAGGTAAGTGATTCTTCTGCATCAGAATATGCCGAATAAATTTCATCTTGTGTAAATTTTGTTTCTTCGTTTTGATTGAAAGACCACAAAACAATTAAAATTACAAAAACTGAACCAACAGCCCCTACTAATCGTGGACTTAAAAACAATTTTGATTTTCTTTCCTGAAATTTAATTACCTTCTTAGCTTGTTCAATTATCTCATCGGGACATTTTGTCATTTCAATTTTGCTTAAAGCACTTGAGGTTGCCTTGTATTCGTTATAAAGCTTTTTTACTTCAGTATATTTTATTGATAAAAACTTAATATGAATTTTATCAAAAATATTTCCAGTTCCATAAGCAGAATTGATAATTTTATTTTCAAGCTCTTCGTTAATCTTAATAGGTTTCATTTATTTTTACACCTTTTAATTTTTCTTGTAATTGTTTTCTTGCTCTTAATAAATATACTTTAACACTGTTCAGAGGAATTTCAAGCACCTTGCTTACTTCTTTATATTTTAGTCCTTGAATTTCAGATAGTACAAAAACACTTTTTAAATTCTCAGGCAACAAGTCAATTTTATTTTTTATCATCTCGCCCAGTTCCTTGCTTTGAATATTCTGTACGGGCGAAAGATATTTATTTTCAGTTAAGAGAGTTTCTTCGTTTTCAAATGTTAATTCTCTTTTCATTGTTAAATTCCTTTTCCTTGCAAAGTCAATACATAAACGATGTGTTGTTTTCATAATCCAAGTTTTTGCCGACAGTAAATTTATTATATCTAAATTTTCCCAAATACGAATAAAAACTTGCTGAGCAACATCATCGGCATCCATTTTATTCTTTAAGAACATTATGCAATAACTGTAAATTTTATTTTTATACAGCTTAAGGTAATAATCATATTTGTTGCTA
>JAFGID010000260.1 GCA_016929735.1 Ignavibacteriales bacterium
AAATTAATAAAGTGAGAAAATCTTTGTGCGGAAATAGGTTGGGAATTTTCGCTAAAGATTTGATTAAATAAAATGAGAAACTACATTAGTCTTTTTATTGGAGTGCTTTTTTTAGTTATTTCATGTGGTGACAAAACTGAACAAAAAGCAATTGACTTGATGGAACTCGGTATGCATCAAAAAGCGATTGATTTTCTCCAATCAGAAATTAGTAAAGATCCCAAAAATGGTGACTTACACTATTTATTAGCACTTGCATATATTGATATCGGAAACGAAAGTTTTGCGAAACAGTCATTGAATCGGGCATTTCAAATTAGTGTTCAATATAAAAAAAAGATTTCTAAAGAATATTGGAACAGAGCTTTGGCAAAGATTGAAGCTGGTGAATCGGATGATGCAAAAGCATATTTATATAACTCAATGGAATATGACACAACATTATGTAGAAGAGCATCCACAGAGCTTTATAAAATCGGCTATGATTATTTAAAGTCGAATAAAAAGACATCTTATGATCTTTGCAGAACCTGTTTTGAATATTCACTTCAATTTTGGGAAGAAAATAAAAAAGACACCAAGTATATCGAAATGAATCTTTTTCTTCAGGAATTAGAGAACCTAAAAAACATACTTGAAATCGACAGCATGAATATAAAAGCATTATCTTGTCTTTCTGAAAAGTATTACCACAGAGAACTATTTAATGAATCAATAAAATTATTGAAAACACTTAGAAAACGGAAACCCTTATCAAATGAATGGGTGCAATTAGAATTGGATTCTATAAAGAATGAAAAGATTAGTGGTACTGTCATTATTTCTTCAAATGGTTCAACCCTTCTTTCTATAAACAAGAACCAATCTGATAGAAAAGTTTTACCTTTTGAGGTATTAAAGTATGAAAGAATATCTGATGGGACATATATAATTGATTTTTCAGGAAATGTTTTTGAAAAATGTAGAGGATGGGTTAATTGGAAATTGCAATTTAATAAACCAAGCTATTATTTCTACTTTTCGGACCCGAATTACTTGATTGGAAGCAAAATGAGGCATTCAAGAACAGATTCTGAAGGTCCAGTCGGTTATTTATTTGATAAACTACCAACAAATATTAAACGAGGCAAAAACAGGGAAAATTTGGTTTACAACAGTAATATTATCCCTGAAAATAAGATTCGCAAAGGTAGTTTAAAATTAACAGGTAATAAAAGCAATTCGAGCTGCGAGGACTATTTTTCCTCTCATGCCGATGATTTGATGGAATTTAGAGAAGTCACTTATGATGGTAATCCTAAATGGATTGAATCAAGATTTTACTTGAATCAGGATGATGCAATTAAAGGTACTGGTAATTTTGATTTAGATAAAAAAAGAGCAAGTTTTATTAATCAATTATTCTTTTACTCGCCAACACAGAAAGATAATATTTTGAACCACAAAATATCTAATGGCCTAACGAAGTTTGAATTTGAAATAGTCCTTGGTGATGAAATAAAACACTTAACAGAAATAAATAAAATGTTTGAAGACGGAAGTTGGAAGATAGTATACAAGTTTAAAAATATTGATCTTATATTTTTGGATGGTCTTTTAGAGAGTTGGAAAGTGAAGAATGTATAATTAACAAGACTACAATATAAACAAAAATCGCATGCTGTAATCTACAAAAGAATAGCTTGAAAGGCTAAATATTAGCAAAGTATCTGAGGTGCAGACAAAGAAATTTATCATTGTATAACAATAGGCTTCACCCGACCGAAACTCTGAGATTTTTCGGCGCTTTTTGGTGCAGCGATTGTTCAAAGTTAGTCACTCCTCTTGTAGACAGTGCGTTTTGTTTCGGCGGGTGAGCCAAATGTTATAACAGGAAGATAAAATGGAAAATGTGGTATATATTACAGGAGCTGGGTTTTCAGCTCCCCTAAACATACCGGTTATGAGTAACTTTATATCCAAAGCAAAGGATTTATATTTTCAGAATCCCGAAAAATATGAGCATTTTAAGAATGTTTTTGATATGATCTTGAGCATGGCTTATTGCCAAACTTATTACAACGCGGACCTTACCAATATAGAAGAAATTTTGTCAATTCTTGAAATGCAAAATAATTTTTCTACCTCATCAATTCATACTTCTTTCAAAGAATTTATTGTTGATGTTGTTAATGGATATACTCCTGATATTGATGAAACAAATCTTCTTAAAAATCAGACCTACTATAAAAATTGGTTTACGGATTTGTTCGGTGATGATTCTTTGATGCACGCATATGGCGATTTCGTACTATGCATATTTTGCGTTCGATTAATTCGAAGCAGATCAAAACATCCGGACGGAGAAATATATAAAAATAGTCTCGAGTTTTTGGACAAGATCAAAAACTATTCCATTATAACTTTAAACTATGATAGAGTTCTTGAAAATATTTGTAATCATATTAATAAGCATTATAAGTCAGAGTCGGATATTAAATTTGCAAATACAAATGATGAGACACCATCTGCACCGCATTTAATAAAATTGCATGGTTGCGTATCAACTGGTGAAATAATTCCTCCGACTTGGAACAAAAGTTTGCTAAATAAAGAAACTGAGAAATCTTGGAAACTTGCTCACCAAGTATTAAGAAATGCAAATTATATTAGAATAGTAGGTTACTCATTACCCATAAATGATTCTTATATAAAATATTTACTGAAGTCAGCATTAATTGACATTGAAATACCTCATCTTAAACAAATTGATATCATTTGCCAATCGGTGGATGACAATATCAAAAATAGATATTTTGAGTTCATCAATTTTAAAGACGTAAGATTTGTAAACAAAGATTTCAGTCTTTTTCTGAAAGATCTTGAGAAATCAATTGGACTAGTTGATGATAATAATAATGTGCATTCGGTTACGTTTAATAAGATTGAAGATATACATGAGATTTTCATGGAAAAACAATAAGAATGGATTCCAAACAAGTTATAACATTTTCATGCAGCCGACTGGCACAGCCGATTCTTTTCTCTAAATTTGGGCGAGCCGCATGTTCATTCACAGCATCAATTAGTTCTGATGCTGTGCCAGTCGGCTGATGAAAGCGTTAGCGCATGACAAGAAAGGCAAGCGATCAAAGATGATGATCAATTTATTGCCTA
>JAFGID010000261.1 GCA_016929735.1 Ignavibacteriales bacterium
GCAGCAAGTGAACGGGATACTTCATAAGTGAAATCAACGTGGCCGGGAGTATCAATTAAATTTAATTGGTATTCGCCATCTTCTCGCTTATATTTTATTTTTATTGCATGCGACTTTATTGTTATTCCTCGTTCACGTTCCAAATCAAGACTGTCAAGTACTTGTGCCTTACTTTGACGTGAACTGATTGTTCCTGTATATTCTAATAATCCATCGGCAAGGGTTGACTTGCCATGGTCAATATGTGCTATTATGCAAAAATTTCTTATAAATTTCATAATTAAAAGTCTTTCACAAAAAATTCTATAAATACCTGTTCAGAGAGATTTGTTCCAAGAACTGTAAAATGAGTTTTATTAAATTTAAAATAATTCTGTACTATTAAATTTTTCCTTCAAGTTTATGTTTCAAGTTTAGAATATGTGGCTCTAATTTTTCTTTGTAGGTATGGTTGTTATTCCTCTCCGATAAAGCCAACCAATCTTTACATTTTTCATATTCTTTCTTTTCAAAATATGTTTTGGCAATTGTAAAAGCAGCAAATGGAATTACCCAACTTTCAGTTTGCACATCAACATTTAGTAATTTGGAAGAATGAGCAATTGCATCATCATATTTTTTCATTTGGAATGAAGACTCACCCAAAATAAAATATGCTAATGCTTTATTTTCTTTACCCGAAAGTGAATCAACTTTTTCAATTAAAGAATTGTATGCATCTTTATACTTGCCCATTTCAAATATATTGTGTGTCTCAATTAACAATATATCTTCTTCATCAATTCCTTTTTCTAAAAAATAATCTGCTTTCACATTTGCATAGTAATCGTCAGAAATATCCAGATTCCCACGAGCTACTAAATTCAAGTTTTCGAGATAATGTTCGTCATCAGAAATATATTTACAAATTGCAAGACGATAATTTGCTATTCCTGTATAATTTTGTTCTAAACTCATATCTAAAAATGTTTCATAATGTGGGATTGCATTTTCAAACTGATTTTTCATAAAAGCAATTTGTCCTTTAAGAAAATATGCATAAGCATTGGTTTGAATAAATTTTGGATTATTAAGTTTAATTACTTTATTCAGACTATTTTCTGCATCAGAAAGTTTTTTCGATTTAATATAAATACTACCAAGTTGGTAATGGAAAACAGAATTATTAGGATATTTATCTGTGAGGTTCTTAAGAATTTTTATTGCCTCACTATAATTAGCATGATAATCAGCATAAATATTGCTTAGATGAAAACCAGCCTGTGTTTTTGAATATTTGCCTTTTTTATAAGTTCTGGTAATATAATCCAATCCCCTATCCTTGTCAGCAGATAGACCAATCATTGCAAGCCCCCATTTAAATAAACCTGGAACGTAGCTTAGTGCGTAATCAAAGATTCCCAGTCCAAGGTAGGCATCATTAAAATTTGGCTTTGCTTCTATTATCTCTTCGAAATATTTTGTAGCGATTTTTGTATCGCTTATAGCATCAAAATTAGGTCCTTGTTGTGTATATGCAAGAACCCGCAACAAATGTGCTGAACCAAGAATATATTTTACCTCATAATTATTATTAGCATCTTCAAGAATTATTTCCGCTTTATCAATTGATAAATTTGAATTTTTGTTAAATTCATAAAAATCATCTTTATCTTTACTCCCCATGTACTGCCACAAATACATTTGTGCCAGGAAGTGGTAACCATGCGGTTGTGCAGGATATTTTTTTATCGCATCATCAAATTGTTTTTCAGCTTTTTCGAATTGAAAATTGTGGAAATAATCCAATCCTTTAAGAATTGTTGACTCAAGTTGATTTTGTGCAAATCCGATATATGAAAACATGCAAAAAATAAGAACAAATTTTACTTTCATTATGTACTGCTTTTATTTTGTGAATATATATATGCTGCTTTAATAAATTCTCTAAAAAGAGGATGTGCTTTTGTAGCCCGCGATTTCAATTCAGGATGAAACTGACAACCGACAAACCATGGATGATTCTTTATTTCAATCATTTCGACCAGCAAACCATTTGGAGACAAACCGCTTATAAGCATGTCTTTTTCTTCCAAGACTTTTCTATATTTATTGTTTACTTCGTATCTATGTCTGTGTCTTTCTGAAATTTTTTCTTTTTTATATGCAGAACGAGCCAAAGTATTTTTTTGCAACAAACAAGGGTAAGCACCAAGACGCATCGTTCCCCCTTTCTGTGTAACTTTTTCCTGCTCGGGCATAATATGAATTACATCATTCTTCTGTTTCGAAAATTCTTCGCTGTTTGCATTTTTTATCTTACATACATTCCTTGCAAATTCTATAACAGCACATTGCATTCCAAGGCAAATTCCAAAAAATGGGATGTTGTTCTCACGAGCAATCTTAATTGCACCAATTTTCCCTTCAATTCCCCTCTCACCAAATCCACCAGGTATTAGTATTCCGTCATACTGTTTAAGAATTTCTTTTTTCTCATCAATATCAAGCTCTTCTGAATTAACATAATTCACCTTCACTTTCACATCGTTCTCAGCCCCCGCGTGGAAAAATGCTTCTGTTATGCTTTTATATGCATCTTTAGTCTCAATATATTTACCACATATTGCAATATTAACAACACCACTAGGTTCTTTGATTTTTTTTACAAACTCCTCCCACTTGGTAAGGTCAATATGTAATTCAGGAAGTTTTAATTTTTGGAGAACGAGTAAATCAAGATCCTGCTGGTTAAGAATAAGAGGCACTTCGTAAATCGTTTCGCAATCGTGAGCAGATACAACCGCATCTGAATTAACATTACAAAACAATCCGATTTTTTCACGAATTGATTTTGCAATTTTCTTCTCGGACCGACATACTAAAATATTCGGTTGTATTCCAAGTTCCTGAAGTTTCTTAACACTATGCTGAGTTGGTTTTGTTTTTAATTCAGCAGCAGAGGCAATGTAAGGGACTAATGTAACATGAATACTCAGTGCGTTTTTGCTCTTCATCTCAAGTATCATCTGTCGGACTGCTTCCATAAAAGGAAGACTTTCAATATCACCAACTGTGCCTCCAATTTCAGTAATAACTATATCATACTTACCCGTTTTTGCAAGATGTTTCATCCTTTTTTTAATCTCATCAGTAATGTGCGGTATAACCTGAACGGTTGCACCGAGATAATCACCCCTACGTTCACGAGAAATTACATCATAATAAATCTGCCCGGTTGTTGTGTTGTTATCCTTTGTCATATTAACATCAAGAAAACGCTCATAATGGCCTAAGTCTAAGTCAGTTTCTGCACCATCGTCGGTAACGTATACTTCACCATGCTGAAAAGGGCTCATCGTTCCCGGATCGACATTGATATAAGGATCAAATTTTTGAATGGTTACATTATAGCCTCGTAATTTTAATAGCAGACCAAGCGAGGATGCAGTAATACCTTTACCGAGTGAAGAAACAACACCACCCGTGATAAAAATAAATTTTACT
Source organism: Ignavibacteriales bacterium (assembly GCA_016929735.1). Taxonomy (GTDB): domain Bacteria; phylum Bacteroidota; class Ignavibacteria; order Ignavibacteriales; family Melioribacteraceae; genus JAFGPR01. The sequence continues at coordinate 3,487 of JAFGID010000261.1, forward strand.
TTCTTTTTGTATTTCATTTTGGATGCAAATTATTTAATAAATTTGCTTACAAAGATAAGAAAAATATATTTACGTAAGTAATTATAAAACAATTTTTTATAACACAACTTTATTATTAAAATAAAGTTTTACTTGAAATTTTAAAATTAATATGTTATTATTACACTGAAAGTTTCAATAACTAACTTAAAAACTGGAGGCAAAATGAAAAAAGCAATTTTACTTTTCTTATTCTTGTTTGGTATCAACATTTTTTCGCAAAATCTCGTTGAACTGGAAACACCTCAAGTAAAACAAATTCCTCTTATTACAGAGTCAAAAATTACTCTTAATTCTGAACAAGAAGACAAAGTTCTTAGTGGAAAACTAATTATTCAGCTTGAACGGAAGTTAGACATTCAGAAAAAATCAATACTTGGTTTTAACGATCCAGAATCATTTCAAACTGTCGTAATTTATATGAAAGAATTGCCATCAGCAGATCAGGTTAATGAATTAAATAAATTGGGTGTTGAATGTTATCTTGGTTGCTGGACTCCACCGTTAGAAAATCATCCTCTTGGATTTTTCTTAGCTAAGATGCCTGCAAATAAATTTAGTGAAACGATCAATTTAGAATTTATAAAAAAAATGGATACTGCTGAATATGAAAACTTACCACACAACAATGTAGGAACACAAAGTATAAAAGCAGATTTAGTTTGGAATATGGGTTTTACTGGAACGGGTGTTAAAATAGCCGTATTAGATTCTGGGATAGATACCACTTATAAAGGAACAGAATTCCCTAGCACTTTTCAAAAAATGGATTATTCAAATTATCCCACATTGGATCCAGGAGTTGAAAATACTGCTACAGGCCATGGGACACATGTTGCTGGAACAGCCTTAGGAAGAGGTTCCCTATCAGTTGGTCATACAGGATATAATGGAACTGGTCCATTTAAAGGTGCTGCACCAGATGCAGATCTAATTTTCTTAAAAATCGGAGCTGATGGATCAGGAGGAGCTTCAGGTGCGGCAATTATAGGAGCAATAAATGATGCAGTCACAATCTACAATACAGACATAATTACAATGAGTTATGGCGGATGGTATGCACATCATGATGGAAGTTCATCTAATGAACAAAAGGTCGATTGGGCATATTCACAAGGTGTTGCTTGTTTTATGTCTGCTGGAAATGATGGAGCAAGAGCTTGGCATTATTCAGGTACTGTTCCGGCAAATGGTAGTACCGGTTTTATCCAATTAAATGCTGCAAGTAATAACAGTACTCTTACATATAATTTAGTCTGGGACGATGGAATTGGTGTTCAGCGAGACCTATACCAACAATATTATAACAGTTCATACGGTTCTTTAACTACCATTCAAGAATCTACAACAGAAAGTTCTCGTGGTACTCAATCAAAATATTCTTACCATAATTTTTACGTTAGCGCTGGTACATATTTTACCAAAGTATTTAATAATTCTTCAAGCCCACAAGTTTTTCACATTTATTATGACAATTGGGGTTCTAATACTTTGACTTTTGCGAGTCCTGATCCTTATTATACGATAGGTCAACCTTCAAGTGCTGATAATGCCTTTGCAGTCGGTGCTTATGTATCAAGAACTGATTTCATGGCTTACAATGGTACAGGTCCTTATTGGTATGGTGCAAGTTATGTATTAGATCAGGTTGCTCCTTTCTCAAGTAGAGGTCCAAGAATAGATGGTACAGTAAAACCTAACATTACGGCACCGGGACATGTTATTCTCTCAGTAAGAGATACAAAGGTATATACATCAGCAAATACATCATGGATTGATAACGATGGTGTTTATAATGCAGGTGCTGTAAATTATTATCAAATGGTTGGTACAAGTATGGCATGTCCAATGTGTGCAGGAGCCGCTGCTTTATATCTACAAAAATTTCCTAACACAACACCTCAGCAACTCTATAATGCACTTCAAAACAATGCTGAAACAACTGGTTTAGGTGCAATTCCTAACGGAGATTATGGATATGGAAAACTGAATATCTATAATGCTATGCGTAATTTGGAATTGATGTTAAAAGTTTTTCTCCAAGGTGCTTACAGATAATACGAAATTATAAATGTTAAATTTTAAGTGCTAAATGAATAACCATTTAGCACTTTTTTTATTCTTCGGGTAATTCGGGTAATTTGTTCATCATTTCTTCATATCATTTCCTGACTTCTGACGGTAAGTAAAAATAGCGAGTAACAGATTTTTAAGTCATTGAAAAGCAATAGATTAGATTTTTTCATTTTTGCAAAACACCGCACTAATTGTTAAAAGTCGAGGAAAACATAAAATCCCTAAAGGGATTTTAAATTTATTGCGTGTTCTATTGATTAACAATATCCAATCCCAATGGGATTGGAAAAATTTTATTATAAAATGTTAAATTTCTTTCTGTGTGAATTTTGTTTTCAAAATTATTTTATTTCCCTTTAGGGAAATAATGTTGTTAACATCTAATACCCACACAGAGAGAAATTGGGATTGCCTCAAAAGTGTAATTTTTAACAAAAGATAAGAAAAAGCAAATTTATAAGTTATTGTAAAAATACAAGTTAATTGATTCCTCC
>JAFGID010000262.1 GCA_016929735.1 Ignavibacteriales bacterium
ATTTTTCAGGGGAAATCCGAAATGGGACTGAGGAGCACGAAGTGCGTCTGAACGTGAAGTCAAACGGAAATGTATTTTCGCCTAAAAAACGCAACTGGACTAAGGTATAGCGTTATTACAAGATGGATTTGACATCAGATAATAAGTAATGCCATAAGGGGTGGAATGGAATGAAATGAACCATAGTATTTTTAGATAGTGTTTTGCTACTTATTAAAGGTCACCATAGCATAAAAGCACCGCATTGAATTTCGCATATCCTACCTATTTTGGTAATATAGACGAATTCTTACCACCCTCAAATACCGAAACCGGGAAATGAAAGCGATCTTCGGAATTACAGGAGTAAATGGGACATGTATCTATGAAAACAACACAACTATATACCCATATTTCAACGGGTGGAATAAATAAAATAAGAAGTACCCTGGATGATTTGGACTTGTAAAAGATATTTTATAAATATGCATGAAAACAGCACTAAAGAACAATCAAACAAACCACTCATATAGCAAATATAGACGAACTTCCCCCCTAAAAGTTCGTCTACACTAATGTTATGGGCAAGGCTAAAAAAGACGAAGGTACATTTACACAATTCTTTGACAATTGAAAAATAAAACTATAATAATATTGACCTTTTTCGAAACCTTTTACAAGAAAAAATTAGTTTTTGCCCACCCTCTTCTGCCCTTCGGGACAGTTGGGTATGCCCTCTCACATTGCACACATTGGCAAGCCACACAAGCCAACCCTGCAACCAAAGCTTGCCAAAGAGTGCAAATCTTGCCATCGTTCAGTACCAAATTAACAGTGTTTGCCATATTGATACTTTTGATGATATCTTTTAGTAGTCAAGCTTCAGATTTCTATATCACAAAATCGGATTTAAATATTAGAAGCGGTGCAGGAACAAATTTTAAGTCGTTAAATGTATTAGAAAAAGGAGACACAGTTAAGTTACTTGAAAAAGTGAATGATTATTGGGCGAAGATTCAATATAATGACAAGGATGGATATGTTGCAATTTCATATTTACAGCCTATAGAAATAAAAACTATAGAAACTGAAACAAGTAATGAAGAAGACCATCCTTTTATTACTTTTTTAGTTTTACTTGCAATTGTAATTACATTAGCAATCATTCTAAAACATGAAGGAAACAAATACCGAAAAAAATCAATTACAGCATTATTATCCTTTTTCTTTGGTGCGTTCGGATTACAAAAATTCTATTTAGGTGAATCAAACAATGGTATTATTTCAATAATATTTTGTTGGACTTTTATTCCTTTAATTATCGGATTTATTGATTTCATCATATTTGCGACAATAAACGAGGTCAAATTTAATACCATATATAATTATGGCAAAAAGCCACAAGAAACTTCAACTTCAAAAATAGCAAAGCCAAGAATCAATCAACAAAATTTTCAAAGAAACGCATCGACATATCAGATGTCACAAAATCAGCAAATGAAATATGTAACTGATAAGTCTATTATTGATGTAAGTGATGAAAAGCTTGATTTGACAGTTGAAAAAGATCAATATCCAGATGATGTCCAAATTGAACCACCTTACTGGGGGCATACTTATGTTTATTCATTTGATGAAATAAGAAACGCAAATCCATCCCAGAAAAAGTATTACAATTACTTAAAAAATAAGGTTTTGAACGGAGAGATTGTTGACATTCAAGGTAATACTAATTATGCATTTATCTTGTATTTTGATTTCCTAAATGAATATCAAGGCCATAGGGATATTAAATTACTTGAAACACAATTCAAATTAATTGGGCAAATTTGCCCAAAAACGAAAAACTACACTTTTCGTTTATTGCAAGACGAATTAAGGAAGCGGAATGATCCTTATTCAATTGATAAATTAAAGAACCTTGAAGAAACTGGGTATCAATTAGAATATGGCTACACTGTTTATGATCCTGACTTATATAAGCTTGGAAATAAATACAAAAATAAACTTGGGCTTGACAAGCAAGAAATTATTTGGTTAAACAAGTTTTATAATCCATCAAATGTTTTCTTATCGATTGAGGGTTGTTGCGTTGCGACGATAATGCACTACGTTACAATTTTAAAAGAACTTGATAAAAGATTAAAGAAGGCTGAAACTACTCTCGTGAAAGAGGTCACATACTTTAAAGAGAAATTAAAGAATGTATATGCAAATCGGAATTCAGAATGGGGATATTATGATTCAACTTATCTTGGTGATCAAGCAGAATCAGATGTTTACTTGACATTGTTTAAGAGGGTTGAAAACTCTGTTCGAGAAAATTTCGGCCATAAACGAAAGGTTTCTGGTGATTTCCCATATGCTGGCCAAAACCTTTCTGATGAATTTGAAAACAGGATTGGACGTTTGTTTAATTTACTTATTGAAGAACTTAAAAGTAATCTAATCAAACCTGATTTAGAAACCCAAATTGCGTTAAATATTCAAAATGTAACCAGATGGCAAATTGAGTTTGATGAGTTAAAAAAATCATTTAAACCTGAATTGAAAAGTAATTTCAATGATGGTATTATTCATCTTGAAGAAACAAATCAAAAAAATCCTAACATTGAAAACATATTTTTTGAAGCCTCAAAGTTTATTGCAATATTTGATAAAGTATTGTCATTGAGTTATTACGCAAAATATATATACTATGACTTGAAGTCTAGAAGTTTTGACAATAAAGAACTCTCTAAAACAGTTCACAAATCATTATTTAAAACGCAAGACCAACTTGAAACCTTCAAAGCAATAATATCAGAACTTATACAAAGTTCTGATATACAGACAGCGTTAGAAAAAATTACTCAAATTTACATTCCAACACGCAAGAGAATTCATCTTAATAAGTCTGAAATCAAAGAAATAGTGGAAAAGCATGAGGAAACGGTCGAACTGCTTAATGAATACTTGAATTCTGAGAAAGAAGAAACTATTACCGAAATCAATTTACCATCTGAAGATACCGAGGTTACAATTATTTCTCCCGAAGAAAAGAATTCCATATTTAATTCGGAAATTAGTTTAGGTAAAGTTCAGGAGGAATTAATAAAAAAAATTGCTTCCAATTCTTTCAAAATTTATCAATTTGAAGTTGATAAGTTCGCTAGTGAAAATCAAATGTTTAAGAATCAAATTATTGATAGCATAAACGAATCATGCACAAAATTTTTGGATGGTGAAGCATTGATTGAGGAAGATGGAGAGAATTATATAATGGAAGAATCATATTATAAGATAATTACAAAATAATTATGACACTAAGTTTAAAAGCAAAAGAGGCAACAGCAATAATTAATTCATTATCTGGAGGTGTAGTTCCAAGAATTGGTGTACAGCACATTACAGTTGGCAGACAACTAGAGATAGAGGCTTTTACAAAATCCTTAGATGATGTAAAAAATGGCCACAGTATGGTAAAGTTTTGGATTGGTGATTTTGGTTCAGGTAAATCCTTTATGCTTCATTTACTTAATACTGTAGCCCTGAAACAAAAATTTGTAGTTACAAATGCGGATTTTACACCTGATAATAGGCTTTATTCAAATGATGGGAAGGCACTAATTTTATATAGTGCAATTATGGATAATATAGCTATTCAAACAAAACCAGAAGGAGGAGCATTACCTACATTGCTTGATAAATGGATTGAACAGGTAGTTACTAAAACCTCTCACCTTCACAATATTCCAATAACTGAAATTAGAGATGAACGATACATTAATCTGATTCAGGAAAACATCATGCAAACTGTAAACGAAGTTACTGAAACTGGTGGATTTGACTTTGGAATAGTCGTGATAAAATATTACGAAGGTTATATTAAAAATGATGAGTTTTTAAGAAGAAGTGCCTTGAAATGGCTGAAAGGTGAATATAATACCAAAACAGAAGCAAGACAAGATTTAGGTGTTCGTGAAATCATAAATGATATGAACTATTACGACATGCTTAAAAATTTCTGCAGATTGTTTGTAAGCATGGGCTATAGTGGATTTATGATTAATCTTGATGAAGCTATTAATTTGTATAAGATCTCTACATCTAATATGAGAGCAAGGAACTATGAAAAGATATTGTCAATATTTAATGATTGCTTTCAGGGAAAGGTTTCCAACTTGTTTATAAATTTTGCTGGGACAAAAGATTTTTTGGAAAATGAGAGACGAGGACTTTTTAGTTACGATGCGCTAAAAACACGTTTAGAAACTAATAAATATGAGACATTAGAATATAGGGACCTAGCCCAGCCTGTTATTAAACTTATGCCACTAAATCATAATGAGATTTTTGTTCTCCTGAAAAAATTAAAAGAAATATTCGACCTGAATTTTGAAACAAACATTAATATCACTGATGATGATATTCAAATGTTTATGGAGGAAATGTTTAACAAGCCTGGAGCCGACGAATTTTTAACACCACGGGAGGTTATCAGGGATTTCATAAATATTCTAAGCATTTTAAGACAAAATCCGGGAGCAGAAAAACGGTCTTTAATATCTGCAATTGAAATATCGGATGAAAGGCCTGAAGAAGTTCTTATTGATGGAATAGAAGAATTATAATGTCATACGAATTATTATCAGAACCTATTCGGAAATATATCCGGGACAAGCGGTGGGAGTCATTACGTCCAATTCAGGCAGCTGCTATTTCAAAAATCATTTCTACTAACTATAACTATATCCTTGCATCTCGCACTGCATCTGGGAAAACAGAAGCAGCATTCTTGCCAATACTTTCAAAAGCAGATTTTAGTAAATTAGGTGTACAGGTTTTATATGTTTCGCCTCTTATTGCTCTGATAAATGACCAATTTTATCGAATCGAAGATTTATGTAAAGACCTTGAAATATCCGTAACTAAATGGCATGGTGAAGCAAAAAAGTCATTAAAAACGAGCCTAATAAAAAATCCTAATGGAATTGTATTAATTACACCTGAATCAATAGAAGCAATGTTTGTTAATGCCCCTTACAATGTATCAGTTTTATTTGGGAATTTAAACTATATCGTTATTGATGAAATACATTCATTTTTAGGAGTTGACAGAGGTTTGCAGTTAATTTCATTACTTTCAAGGATACAACAAATAAATAAATCGAAAATTACTTTTATTGGTTTATCTGCAACTATTGGCGATGAAAATTATATTGAAGCAAAACGCATAACAGGAGATATTGAAAATACTAAGGTTTTACTTGATAGGTCAAAAAAAGATACCGAGGCTAAATTTAAATACTTTAATAACAGCACTGTTGAACTTTCTTTGGACTTGTTAAAAGATCTATATAAAGAAACCTGCAATCATAAAGTTTTAATATTCCCAAACAGTAGAGGTAGAACAGAAGAAATTGCCGTTAAACTTCGTAAAATATCCGATAAAGTAAATGGGCATAAATTTTACTATTCCCATCATTCATCAGTAGATAAAGAGATTAGAGAAAGTATAGAACATTTTGCAAAGAATAATGAACGTTTTAATTTTTGTATTTCCTGTACGTCCACATTGGAACTTGGTATCGATATTGGTACAGTTGATAAGATTGTTCAAATAGATTCTACACACTCTGTTTCTTCACTTGTCCAAAGAATTGGGCGAAGTGGTCGTCGGGAAGGTGAAAAAAGTATCGTAAATATATATGCTACTGATAAATGGAATTTATTACAATCATTAGCATGTTGGAACTTATATAAAGCTGAATTCTTAGAACCTCTTATAACAGCTAAAAGGCCTTTTGATATATTGTTGCATCAAATGTTGTCGATTGTCAAACAATTATCAGGCTGTAAAAGAACGGATTTGATAAAGAGATTAAAGAAAAATTCAACCTTTGAACAAATACATGAAAACGATGTAAGCAATTTGATTGATGAGTCAATAAAATTGGATTACCTGGAAGTAGTTGAACATGAATTAATTTTGGGAATTGAAGGTGAAAAGATTGTTAACTCTCGTGAGTTTTACAGCGTTTTCAAAACAGAGCCGAATTTTAAAGTAATCTTTTCAGGAAAAACAATTGGGGATATTCCCTTTTCACCCCAAGTTAAAATTGATGAAAACTTATTACTTGCTGCAAAGATTTGGAAAATAGTAGATATTGATTTTGAGGGTTCAAAGATTTTAGTTATCCCAGCAAAAGATGGGAAAAAGCCTATGTTCTTTGGTGGAGGAGGAAATATCCATCCTAGAATCAGGGAAGAAATGCTTAGGATCTTGAAATGCAATGAAACATATCCTGAGCTTGATGAAAATAGTAATTTAGCCTTGAGTGAGCTTAGATATGATTTCAA
>JAFGID010000263.1 GCA_016929735.1 Ignavibacteriales bacterium
GAAGCAAATATGATTATCATCGCCCCAGGAAACCGGTAACAATTTTTTCAAATAAACACACCAAAGGTGGGTTTATAAGCTAGTTGTGTGCAATAATACTTAGATTTAAATGCTGAACTAAAGTATAAAATTATGAAAAAGATACTGTTTATTTTAGGATTGTTTTTGACTGTTTCAAATTTCACAAAGGCACAAATCATTAAAAACCCAGATTTCGAAATTATTAATAATGATTCAGTTATAAAAGCGGAATCCTGGTCAACCAAGTCAAATAGTGAAAACGTTCACATTGATTCGTTAGTTGCATATTCCGGAAAAAATTCATTAACAATTAAATCTGATAAAATTACTGATTATAAGGTTGAACAATGTTTACAAGTTAGTAATAAGGATTTTAGTAAATTTTTACTATCGGCATACATAAAAACAGATTCTATTCAATTTGGTTCAGGATATCTATCGTTATATACTGTTAATAATAAAGGCAAATACGGTTTTATTTCAAAATCAGTTCAATTAACTGGGACAAATGATTGGGAAAAATATACTATTGAATTTTATGTAGATTCAACAATAAAGGAAATTATAGTTGGGGGAAGATTAAATGGGAAGGGTCAAATCTGGTTTGATGATTTTAGTATAAAGTCTATTTCAATTGGAAAGCCGAAGTTTTCTGATAAGGTTCTTGTTTATTTAAACGAAGTTTTTAAGATAATAGAAGAAAATTCAATGAGGAAAGATTCTCTTGATTTACAAGGGTTAAAAGAATTATGTTTAAAAAATCTGGAAGCTCAAACTGAAGCTGATTGCTATCCAATGATACGTTATATAGTTGGAAAACTGTCTGATAACCATAGTTCCTTTGAAATACCCAACGAAGCTAGTTCTTATCAAAAAGAAACTCAAATTAAGTTTCCCATTGGAAAAATAATTGATAAGAACTATGCCTACCTGGCAATTTATTCCTTCCTATCCACCGATTCAATTACTCAGATTAACTATGCCACAAAACTTCAATCGATGATTGATAGCCTTAACAAATATTCTCCAATTGGATGGATTATTGACCTTAGAGAAAATTCGGGTGGAAACTGTTGGCCAATGATAGCCGGAATGGGGCCACTTATTGGTGAGGGAGATCTTTGTTATATTGTTGATAATAAAAATAATAGATTCACTTTTTCATATAAAAACGGCACTAGCCTAATAAATAATGAGGCAATAGTGAAAATACAAGGAGAACCATTATTTCTAAATATTATAAAACCACTTGCTGTTTTAATTGGGCCATACACAGCTAGTTCGGGTGAAATTTTAGCAATATCTTTTATCGGAAAACCCAATGTAAAATTATTTGGAGAGCCGAGTTATGGGGTGACTACAGCAAATGCTCCTTTTACATTGAGTGACGGAGCAATAATAAATTTAACTGTCGGGGTTGATTTGGATAGAAATTTTAAAAAATATGGTGATAAAATAATTCCTGACTTTCGAGTTAATTTTTCAAATTTAAAGTATGAAGAAAATGACGATCCCGTAATCTTTCAAGCAAAAGAATGGATATTAGGAAACAATTAATGCACACAACACACAATATAAAACAGTTGGGGTTCAGTGGTTTGCGGGCATTTGTTCTCGCATCAACTTCTTCCTCGGTGGATACGAACGCACTCCGAAAACCCAACCGTTTCATATTGTCAACCGTTGTGAACAATTTTAACAAGGATTCCATGAAGATTCACTTTTACATTGTTTTGTTAACTCTTGTTTTGACTGGATGTATAGGCAATGATTCAAATAAAGTCATGCCTTCCGTAAATGGTGACATTGAAACCAGTCAAAGGTACATTCTTGACAGTGTAGATAATGAGGTCATTAATGAAGCAATTTTTCAATCAGCAACAATTTCACCTTCATTAAGTCATAGGTATAATAATAATGTTCATTTTACCTTAGCTGAAGTGAAAAGGAATCTTAAGAATTTTGTAATTATAGATTCTACTTATTGTTGGGAAAACGCTGGAAGAAATGCTATACAAGAGCATAGGGAAATTGATAATTCTGATACTTTATGGATAGAAAATCTTGCTACTAGAAATCAATATAATGCTAAAATATCAAATCTGCCTTCAAATTACTTTGAATATAAATTATTCCCATATGCAAAATTCGACTCAATATTTAATAAAACTAACCTAGGATGGGATTATTTTTGGAAGATCTTTGAAGAAAAGAAATCTGTTTTAATAAGGGTTTCAATTCCAGCATATAACAATGATAGAAATAGAGCTGTTTTATATCTTGAGCATGGCATAACTGGTACAAATGGAAAAGGTAATGTGATTTGGTTGAAAAGAGACATTAACCGGTGGATAGCCTATGACATTGTAATGATATGGATATCATAAAAAACTGTTCATATATGCTCATACGCAATGCGGGGTGCTGTGCCTGTTTTATTTACAGCTCATTTAATAAAGCCTGCAGTAACTCGACAAGTAAGCGCTTCGAATCCCGCACTGTCCATACCGACGACCGTGTTAGCGGCAACTTAAAAATATGAAACACAGAAAAATTTAAATAGATGACAAAAATTACTTACACCTTATTGATTCTCTTTTTTGCATTTCAAATTTCAGTAGGTCAGGATATTATTGAGAAGAAGTTTTATAAAGATAAATGGGGTGGTCCATCGATTGATGAGAAGAAAGCCAAAGTAGTTGAATATACAATAAAAGAGAAAGATGGAACTTTAAGGTACGAAATGAGATCTATTAGTAATAATAAGCTACTTAGATTAAGAAGTTATAAGGATGGTAGTCCGGTTGGTAAATGGATTTCATCAAATGGTAAAGAGCTGGATTATGATTTCCAATTGCAATATATAGATAAAGAATCAGACAACTTAGATTGTTATATTTTGCAAGGTGAAAATGGAGATAAATTTAAAAATATTGATTTGCCTGTATTCCCTAATGAAAATAATGACTTCAGGTATTTTGTACAAAAACAACTCATTTATCCAGAGATATGTGTGGAGAATGGCATTCAGGGGAGAATTTTATTTCAATTCTTAATTGATGAAAAGGGTAAATTGACTAATATTTCTGTAATTGAGGGTGTTGATAAAATACTTGATAAAGAAGCTGCTCGAGCCATTCACTTATCGCCGGATTGGATACCGGCAAAGATGGATGGTGAACCAATAAGTTTATGCGTTAAGATGAAAGTCATATTTCAATTACAATAAGCTGCCGCTAACATACGGTCATACGCAATTATTCGGCTATCGCCTCATGAGCTCCCTGCGGTCGGTTGCCGGGCCATGGGGTTGCTAATGTTAGTTCACTTAACTAACTTGCGGGTAACACGAAACGAAAGCGCCCATGAATCGGTAACCTGCCTACCGGCAGGCAGGCTGCGCATACCGCCGACCATTGTGCGTCATGTAAAACGAGTCA
>JAFGID010000264.1 GCA_016929735.1 Ignavibacteriales bacterium
CTTCCTTCAACTTCCGTTAAGACAGATGGTACCTCTCTTCGAACTCACCCTCAAGTCCTAACTCATAATATCTGTAATTCCGGCCCGAAGGGGTTGGCGTGAAAATTGTCGAGCGAAGCGACTGTAATTTTCATGACAAAAGGAATTATCAGGTTGAAACAGTTGTTAAGCGATCGTTTAATATTGCGTTCCTGTATAAATAATTATTAATATAATAAGCAAGTTTTTTTGTATAATATACATACTGTTTGATTTGTAACTCTGTCATTCCAGGATTTACATCCTGATGTATTACGTTATGCCTAATACTAAGTAGTGAATCTAGCTTCGATAAATCTATTTTTCCATTAAAAATGTTTTTTCCTTCAATTTGTTCTAATAAATCAACTAGTTCACCAGAACCAGTTTTACCAAGAGGGAATTTTATAGCTATATCAAAATGATTAAAAACTTTTTTTCTATTATCAAAGTGATCCATAATTTCTTTAATATCTCTGTGCAACTCAGTTATGTATAATGCTGTAACATTTTGCTTTTTTTCTAATTTCTTTTCAATTTTATTTTTTATTGTAGTTCGTTTTGCAGAAACACAACGCAAATGAGGAGACAATGAAGATAGTCTTTTTCTGTTTTGTTTTAATCTATACAAATATTCTTCCATTGATTTTTCAGTAAATACTTGAACCTTACTAACCAATGTTACAACAACAAGTTTTAAGAACAATCGTCTGTAATTTTCATTTCCAATATTTGCTTCTTCTTCTGCTCTTGTAATCAGGTAATCGATTTCAGCTAATGATTTTATAAATGTTTTTGTAGACTCAAATAGTCTAGGCATTTATTAATTCCCTCAACATTAGATCAATACGCCCATTTACTTGTGTTGTATTAGAGGTTTTTCCTTTGATGAAATTTTGTAGTGAACCTTGCATTAGTTCTTCTGCCTTTGCCCTAATTGCTTGCAGGTTGTCTACCAGAGTTTTTTGATCTACATTCTCTAGACTTATCATAGTACAATCTGCAATCGACTTATTTACTTTTCTAATTTTTAATTTTCCATCACGAAATGCATTTTCTTTTCCAAATAGTATTATTGAATTACTTATTGCTGTATTAAATTTTCGTTCTAGAGCATCCAAACGTGAATTGCTTATATCTTTATTATTTTCCAGATAATTATTAATGAATGATTTAATACTAGTTGAATATCCTTCAACATAGTAATGCCCATCTTTATTTTTTACATTTTCTGAGAATGCAAAATACCGTAAAATATATTCTACATCCGCAAATCTTGGATCTGGCTTGTCAGTGTTTAAAATGGACAAATATTGCTCATTATTTGCAAGTTTCTTTGCTAATTCAATGATTTTACCGCGATATAAGCAATTCCTTAATTCTTGATCATTAAGGTTAACAGCACCATTGTTCAAGCGCATAAATATATCAAATTTAATATCAGGATGACTTTCTTGTTTAATAACAATTATTCGTAACATACCATCGGATAATAAACTTTTTGCTCTTGGCGGAAGATCTTTATATTTCATACCGTTTAATTCTTTGACTATTTCCAAATCAACCAAAAAATATTCATTCTGATAAAAACTAGTTATTGCTGATAATCTTTGTAAGCCATCAATTACCAACCATTTTCCATCTTTTTCTTCGGACAAATATATCGGAGGAATTGGAACATTCATTATTAATGATTCGATAAGACGTGAACACTTATCATTTTTCCAAATAAACCTTCGCTGAAAAGGGACTTCCAAAATAATTTTACCATTCCGAATATGATTATATAAAAAGTCAACGCTATAATCATATGAAGCCGTCTCAAGTTTCCGTTTTTCTTTTGGAATATCAAGAGATGATTCTACTTCATCAACAAACAAATCTTTTTCACTCATAATATCTCCTTATTATTTCATCGGCCCGAAGGGTTCGCCTAACATTTGCTTAACCTGCGAGGCGTAATGGCGCGATTCTTGCCGAGGAGCGCAGCGACGACTAGCAAGAATCGTGACATAGGCGAGTCAGGTTGAAGCAGTTGTTCTACGTCTCTATATAAAAATTATTCCTCCAATTTTCAACTGCTCTAATTATGCTATTTATATAATTATGCTCATAAATAGTATTTCTGCGATATTTATACGATGGATGATATGCATTGATGTATATTCTATTTGGTAAACAATAATAACCATTTTTTCCAATTCCAAGAGGGAATCGAGTGCCATTTCGAAAATCTAACTCTTTTTCAAATAATGATAAGGTATTACCGCAGATTATAATTTGCGGATTATATGATTCTATTTGGGTTATTAATATGTGTTTTGTATTTTCATATGCCTCAGATATTCTTTTTATATTTGCTGTAATTTTACCTGGAAACTTTTTTATATTAATTACTGCTGTTGATTGAAAATTGTTAAGTGCTTTAATTTGTTCTTCTCTCGATATAATTAATGAGTATTTTTTCATATCCTCTGTTGAATAGCAAAGATTATTGAGTATTGCATAATCTATAAGCAGTTCTCGTCTTGTTGTTATATTTTTACAAACTAAATCATAAGTTGCAGTTTTATAAGCATCCTTTACTAAATTCCAGCCCCCAATACTTAATTTACCAGTACTTTTATTTGCAACCCATTCATCTCTTGCTTCTCGTAGAATCCATAATATTTTAAAACTAGAGTCGCTATACTTTATTGGATCGATAATGCCATCAATAATTGGCAATTCACCTTCTTTTGAACTTTTTAGCTGAAGAATTGACTTTGAAATTTCCAATTCACAATTTTTTAAACATTCTAAATCCCAATTATTGTTTATTCTCATATTTATTCCCTATGCGCGCGCAGCGTCCGTAGAACATCTTATTATCTTGTTCTTTTTAACTAATCCCCATTCCCTCCTAATCCTATCACGCTTTCCCCCATTTTGGAGATAATTTCCAA
>JAFGID010000265.1 GCA_016929735.1 Ignavibacteriales bacterium
AATCTGTCAGCACCACCCCAGAAATAATCGTCTGCAGCATATATAAAATAATTTGGTGCTCCTACTGGAGGAGTACTTGTCCCATCCCAATCAGATGGTAAGAAACTCCAAGGATCTGCACTTGGACTGAGTTGATAATAAACCATTCTGGCAGTTCCACCGACAAGCATACTATCTCTTTCAAAAGCAGCAACGCCTGCACCATTCCAACCTAGTGAACCGGTGGCAAAATTGTTTATTGACATATAATACGCATCAGGCCACACACCGAATTTTGGGTAGTCACACATATCAGTAAAAGCATAAGCATAGCGATACCAAGGACCTGTGGGGTCTCCAGTTTGTGAAATAGCGATTAATTCATAGAAAGGTCCATTTGGATAATTAGGTAAAGCAAATTGGCTAAATAACCATCTATCTGCTGCTTGGTCGTAAAGAACAATAGGGTCACCATCATTCGAACCAGACCATGGACCTGTAAATCCGCTCCAAAGAGTACTGTTATCAACAGGACCATATAAAAGTGTACCACTTTTATTAAACACAGCAAACGATAAATTTACCATCTGGACATAGTGGTTTGGACCGACATCACCATCGGTATCTGGAGGTAAAACACCATTGATATTAGCAATGCCTTCCCAATTATGAATTGGTGCTGCTGCGGCATTCAAACCCATATATACCTGTAATACAGGGTCGGGTCCGAAATTTTCAGGTGCTAAAGGTGTATTACCTTCTTTAATAAATCTTTGATTTGGAACTTTCTTAAATTCAGAATCTTTCCAAGTTTTATGGTCAATGATACCCGGTAAAATGGGTTCAATATCCCGTAAAGCTGGAGAAAGGTCATGATAAACAGGTTCCACAACTTTCGTTGGTTTGAGCACCTGTTGTTGTGCGAAGTAAAAAGAAGTTCCTACAACCAAGATAAGAAGAGTGAGAATAAATCTTTTCATTTAATGTTCTCCTTTAATAATTAATAAATTGGATGTTAATATTTTATCTGATTGATTTTGAGCAATATATAAATAAGAGATAGTCATTGGAAAGATTTTATCTTGTAGCCCCACTTTACATATATTTACAAATTTACAAAATTTACCTATGTCAAACTTAATAAAAAAAATCATTAAATCAATAATTATTTTTAATTAATTCTGATGTCAAAATATGAATTAAAAAGGGAGTTTGTTCAAATCTACATTGCCACCTGTGATAATCAAACCGACATTTTTATCCTTGAATTGAACTTGCTTTTCAAGTATGACCGCAAGAGTAATTGCAGATGAAGGTTCAACAATTATTTTAAGTCGCTCGTAAATTAACCTCATTGCATTTATAATATTTTCTTCTTCAACTGTAATAATTTCCTGAATGTTATCACTTAAAATGTTGTAAGTTAATTCACTAAGCTGAGTTAATAAGCCATCGGCAATAGATTTCGGATTGATTGAAGGATAGATTTTTTTATCTCTTAAAGAGCGAAATGCATCGTCAGCACCTTTTGGTTCAGCACCTATTACTTTTACCTTTGGATTGAAATATTTACACGCAAGGCAAGTTCCACTTGATACACCACCTCCACCGACTGGGGAAATTATATAATCCAAATTTTGTATTTCTTCAAATAATTCCCAAGCAGCAGTAGATTGTCCTGCAATAATATTCGGATTATCATAAGAGTGAATGAGTGTGTAATTGTATTTCTCAATTAATGAATTAGTAGTATTAACTCTTGACTCGACTGTTGGTTCGCAAAATATGACTTCAGCACCGAAGTTAACTACTGCTTGTTTTTTAAATTCAGGTGCAGTTTTCGGCATTACTACTGTTGCCTTCGTGTTGAATGTCTTTGCCGCAAGACTTAATGCGGCTGCATGATTACCTGATGAATGCGTAATCACACCTTTTTTTAATTCTTCATTACTGAGAGAAAGTAAGGCATTGGTAGCACCACGCATTTTGAAAGCACCAGCACGTTGAAGATTCTCACACTTAAAAAATAAATTACATTGCAGAAGTTCGTTAATTGAATGAGAAGTCATTACTGGAGTTTTGTGAATATATTTTTCTATTCTTTGACGAGCATTCAGCAGGTCATCTTTTGTTGGTATTGGTTTCATTGTTATTTTACCTTAAGAAGTTGATTGTAGGAATTTATCAATTTTTAATTTTATTTGTTTTGCTATTCTTGGGTATTTAGCCATGACAGAATTGAATTCTTCTTTGTGTAATAGATAAATCTCACAAAATGTTATTGCACGTATCGAAGCGGTACGTGGTTTATCATAGAACAATGCGATTTCTCCAAAGAAATCATTTTCTTTTAAAGTTGTAAGATAGAAACTATCTTTCTTTGTAAAAACATCCAACTCACCATTCAACACGAAGAACATTTCTTCGCCAAATTCACCAGCTCTAAAGACGTAATCGCCTGGGGTGAGTAGGATAGGTCTTAATTTCGTTGCTAATTCATTAATAAAATCTTCATCGCTATCCTTGAATAACGGCATTTTTTCAATAGCGGTTCTCTTTAAGAATAGTGACACTTCATTTTTTAATCCAATTGGTAAGTTGTATAAAAATTGCTCCTCGTTAAATCCTTTTTGTATATCAAATTTGAAAGTATAAAAATCTTCAATTCGTTTTTGTAATTGGGAAGGAATCTGCCGTTTTTCTGAAAATAAGCGAAGTTGTTCAATACTGCGAAGATAATCGTTTCTATTTTTTCCTTTTCGTATAAAATGATTTACAATAAGAGCAATTACAATTGCAAAAATTGCTATTCCGATTAGCATAACAATTATGGAATAAATCATTTGAGAATTTGAAGTGATTTTTACATCTTGATTACCGAACGATGTCAGTGTTGTTATTGTCCAATAAAGACTTTTAAAATAATTACTTGAATTATTCAGGAACGGATTTATTCCGCTTATAAGTGTCCAACCGATGCTAATGAAATGAAGGAATAATAAAAAAGCATAACTAAGAATTATAATTTTGAAAAATGAAGAATATTTTAGATAGGTGTTTCTTATTCTATTTAATATATAGAATATTTTTGCAATTTTAATGAGTCTAATTAAGCGTAGAATTCTCAAACCAAAAAGAAAATCGAAGGGGATAGCAGAAAGTAAATCAACAAAGAACCAACTTCTATAATATTTTTCAATTGTTTCTTTATTGTTATAACAAAAATTCTCCATTGAATTGTGTTTTTGAGCAATTGAGAAAATAACATCAAGAATAAAAATAACAGAAAAAATCCAATAGGAATTATCGAATAGTTCTGTGTATTTTGTCTTATAAATGATTTCAAATGGTATGAAAAAAGCAATTATCGAAGTGGATAAAAGTATAATAAAATTCCAAATAAAATAAGTTGTTTTTGTTGCTTTTGACATTTAACTAATTATTTATTTCATCTGATTGTAAAAATAACAATTATTTTGAAATATTAAAAGTAGTATTTGAAGAAATTAAACTTTGTCTTATATTTGCATTGTAAAATTATTTATATAGACTAAATCTAAATTAGCGATGGATAAAATCAAATTACATGAGATCTACACGAAGCTGTTGCAAGAAGAAAATTTAAGAAATACACCAGAGAGAATTGAAGTTTTAGATGCAGCTCTCGATTATAAAAAACATTTTACTGCAGATGAATTATATCTGTCTATGAAAAATAAAAAATCGAACATATCACGTGCTACGGTTTATAATACTCTGGATTTGTTGGAAAAATTTAAGTTTATCAGAACCCGGCATTTTGGTGAGAATAAACGGACTTATGAAGTAATTGCCTCTGATGATTACCAC
>JAFGID010000266.1 GCA_016929735.1 Ignavibacteriales bacterium
CATCTTTGATATACGCTTCAGTGTTTGCTTAGGCTCATAGTGTCTTACACGCATCCCCGCCACTGTCCATATACGAAACGTTAGGTGCAAGGCTGGGAGAAATGAAACTTAGTGCTAAATTGATAGAATTTTTGTTTTGCCGACTCGCTAAAATGTGAAAATGCCAGCGCACATTTGGCACATTTACAAGCTCTAACACACTGGCTGATTCTTCAGCTTGTAAAAGAGCCAAATTTTTACCGACACACGGATTAAAATTTTAACTTTGTAGACTAAAAAGCAATGATATGATAATAGACGAAATAATTAAAGATTACAAAGTAGCAAAAGAGCCTCTAGTCAAATACTTAAGTTTAAATAAGATTGACATTTTAGAGGATGGGTCTATTTCTCAGAAACATTTTCAAACAGTTTTATCATTCATTGAAAAACAGGACAATCGAATTGAAAAATCATTGAATGGCAAAAACTTAGGATACTTTTCACCAGATAATAGGATTAAAATATATAAAGACGATGCAATTTCGTTTCTTGAGAAATTACCTTCAAATAGTGTAGACATTATTGTTACTGACCCTGCCTACTCGGGCATGAACAATAAATTAAAATTAGGGAAAGGTCGAATAGTAGGAAAATATTCTGAAAAAGGAACAGAAAACGGTAAATGGTTTGGGGAATTTGAAGATTCAGAAGAAAATTATACAAAATTTCTTACACAATGCCAGAGAGTTTTAAAGAAATCAACTGGTCATATTTATATCATGTTTGATTCTTATTCTTTGTTGACCTTAGGTAATATTGTTCGTAACCATTTTGAAGTAAAGAACCTGATTACATGGGATAAAGTCAATATAGGAATGGGGCATTATTTTCGGAGAAGACATGAATATATTATTTTTGCTACAAATGGTAATACTAGAAAAATAAAAAATAGAAAATTTCCTGATGTATGGAGATTTAAAAGGATTCATAATTCTAAATATCCGACACAAAAACCTGTTGAAGTTTTTCAAGCCATGATTCATGCAAGTGCTGAAACAGACTTTGTTGTTTGTGACCCATTTACTGGTAGTGCTTCATCTGCAATTGCTGCAATAAAAAACAATTGCAAATTTATTGGATGTGATATTTCGGAAAAGTCAATTGAAGTTTCACAAGAACGTATAACAACATTTTTAAATAACGGTAAAGATATTCTACAACCTAATTCTGCAAGTGTAGAAGAAAATATATTTTGGGAATAATATGGCAAGCTTAACAAAGACAAAAGCAATTTTTGGAATCACATCGCCTCGTACATTAGAGAAAATTATACCAGAGATAGAATTATTAACCAATCTTTTTACTGGAGAGATATGGACAGGTAATCAAGATTTGCAAGCTGATTTTTTTGAAAATCTATTTCATTCGGAATTTTATGAAGGTGAAAGTTATCCATCAGACCCTGCTCTAGCAGCTAGAGATAGAATAACTCGAGCACCTAAAGCATTAGGATTTATTGACTTAAAACCCACTATTCAAATTACAGAAATTGGAAAGGTTTTATTAAGTGGAAAACGAATAGATGAAACTTTTACAAGACAATTGCTAAAATTTCAGCTTCCTTCTCCATATCATACTCAATCCTCAAAAATCGAATTTAAAGTAAAACCATATTTGGAATTGCTTCGGTTGATAAATGATGCAGGAAGCCTTTCTAAAACAGAAATTGCTTTATTCTTTTCACAACTAACAAATATTGACAAATACCCAATTATTCTTCAGAAGATAAATCAATTTAGAGAAGAGGCAAAGGACTTTGAAGGCAGCCGTAAAACATATGTAAGCCATTGTTTTGAACGTGAGGTTTTAGAGATTTTTGAAGAAGAAATTGAAAATGACGATTTAAGAACCCGTGAAAGTCTAGATGATAGCCTAAAGAACTTCATTAAAACTAAAAGTGCAAACATGAAAGATTATGCAGATGCTTTTAGTCGATATATTCGTGCCACAGAATTGGTGACATTTCAGAAAAGGACTTTTAGATTAATCATTTCACCACAGAAAAAAGATGAAGTTGATTATCTCTTACATACTGTTTCTAGGCAACCATACGCTTTTAAGAATACTTCAGAATTCAAGCACTATTTGTTTTCTCCTGATAGTCTTCTATTGTTTTCAGATAATAGAGAATTACTTATTAGAAAAATTGAAGAATTAGGACTGCAAGTTGCTGATAAGACAATGGAAATTGAAAAATTAAAAGACCTTCTACAGGAATTAAGAGCAGGTATTAAAGCTAAAAATATAGAGGAGAGAAAACAAGAACTAAAAGATTTCAAAGAATTGCCTCAAATAATTGAAGTATTTGAGCAAATACGTAATAAGGAAATCCCTGACCCTCCATTATTTTTAGAATGGAATGTTTGGCGTGCTTTAGTAATGTTAAATTATGCAAAAAGAATTGATGGTAATTTTATAATGGATATTGATGGAATGCCATTAAATTATGCTCCAGGTAATCAACCAGACATAGAATCCGAATTTGAAGATTTTGGAATAATTACTGAGGTTACAATGTCAGGAGGTAATACTCAATATAATATGGAAGGTGAATCTGTTCCGAGACATTTTGGCAAAGCAAAAGAATCTTTAGGTAAAGAGATGTATTGTTTGTTTATAGCTCCTAAAATTAGCGATGGTGCTTTGGCTCACTATTTCAATTTAAACAGAATGAATACCAAACTATACGGTGGTAAAACAAAGATAATTCCGTTATCTATTGAACAATTTGTTGAATTTGTTAAAGTAGGAGTTGAACAAGGATTCAATAATCCAAAAGTTTTGAAAGATTGGTTAGAAAAACAATGGGAGGCAAATCAACATTGTGATGATGAACAAGTATGGTATAATGGGATTCAGGAGTCAATTTTAAAATGGGCATCATAATGGCTACCCCTCGCATCCATACACATTGCCAAGTCGCTCAAAAGAGCCAATCCACTGACCAAAACTTGTCAAAGAGTATGGCTGCCCAAACGCACGGGGAAATTGCCGACCCAGATAAAACAAAAAAAGTGCGTAATTGAAACATAAGTGCCTGAAAATGAATAAAGCCCAGCACCTAACAATGTATAAAAATAATAGCCGATCCAGTAGTAAATTCAAGGGTTGTAGCCCGCTCCAACTTTTGTGTAACTTGCAGGGATGAAGCCCGCAAACGGCTACTATTCTTATACAAACCGTTGTGGTGCATTAAGAGACACATCCATAATACATTATAAATCGTTTTTTCCTTAGGAATATTTAATTAAACCTTTCATAAATA
>JAFGID010000267.1 GCA_016929735.1 Ignavibacteriales bacterium
AAATATTTTATGAAAGTTCCGTGACCTTTAATTGTAAAGATTTCCATTAGTAGATACTCAGCGGATGTTATGACGATTTCACAATCTCTTTGATGTTCCAAAAATTCTTTTAGCTCCTTAATCTTTAGCAACATGCCTCCGGAAACATTTGATAAATCATCTTCGGAAGAAATATTGATAGAAGGGATTATTTCATCGTTTTCATCAAGGACACCCCCAGTTTCAGTAAGCAAGATGAATTTCTTTACACCTAATGATTTCACAAGTTCTTTAGCAGCTGTGTCGGCATTAATATTCAAGTTTTTATTCTCAAACAACCCGATTGGACTGATAATTGGAGTTTTATTTTCAAATATCATTTTATTGATTTTGTCTTCATCTACTTTGATAATTTTTCCTACTTGTCCTAATTCCTCTATCCTATCACAGTCGAAAATATCATTGACTATTTGTGCACTCCCACCTGCTATATTTATTTTATTTTTCAGATTACTTGCAATTTTCTTAAAAGTAGGCTCAATTATTTCCATGTCACTTTCAGAAGTTACACGATAACCATTTACTTTTTTTGTATCTTTTAATTTTCTATCGAGACTGCTGCCTGCACCGTGAACAATTATTGGGAAAATATTTGCCTTATTTAGAAAAGCAATATCTTCAGCAATTAAATCCAAATGATTTTCTAACGTTTGTCCACTTATTTTTATTACAGCAAATTTATTCTTTGGAACATTTTGCAGAATATTTAGGAAAAGTTCAAATTCCTTTTTCTTGCCCGTTTTCTTAAGAAAATTTAATAACATTCTGTTCATTTTATTTTCTCAATAAAATTTATAAAAAACTCCTCACATTTTTTTAATTCTCTTAATTTAACAAATTCATTTTGGGAATGAGCTTGTTTTACACTTCCAGCACCAAATACAAGTGAATTAATTCCTACTTCATTGAATAGTGCTGCTTCTGTCCAATATGGTGCCTCATAAAATTCTTTGTTGACAAAAGGAAATTTTTTCTTTTTACTTATAAATGGAACGCCAACAAATTTTGTCCTCAATGTAAATGATTTATCATTTTTAAAAATCTTTTTTATCTCTTCAATTTTCCTTTCAACACAAAAATATGTTCTACAAGAAATGTGGAATTGACAATTTGCCGCAGTAACATTTCCTTGAGTACCACCAATTATTTTCCCTACATTAAATTCTTTCTTAAATAATTTCGTAATTATTTCAGCAGATTTAACTATTGCATTCGGTTGTTTAGTCAAAGACGAATGAGATGGTTTGCCGACTACATCAATAATAAAGGAATAGTAACCTTTGTGCCGATTGACAAATTGGCATTCTGTCGGTTCGCAAACAATAGCGTTATTAATTCTTTTAATATACTCCGATTTCAAAAAATATCTAACCCCTGAAATATGACTACCGCTTTCTTCATCAGTGCTAAATAATAACATTAAATTATTTGGTTTAGTTTTTTTTACTGCTTTTAATATCGCATAGAGATTTCCCTTAGTGTCACAAGTCCCAAGTCCGAATGCTTTCCCATTTTTTATTATTAATTTATGTGGGTCGGACTTCCAACTGCCAGAAGGGGGGACTGTATCCATATGGCAATTGATTAAAAATTTTGGTTCACCAAAAATTGCTATTACATTATGTTTCTTGGTGTCAACTTTTTGTAAAATAATTTGTGCCGAACTATTTTCAGTTAAAAATTTTTTAATATACGACACTATCTTGGTGTAATCCCCAGAGTAGGAATTAACCAAAAGATTTTGTAATTCCTTCATTTTGCTAAATATTTTTTCTTGGTAAATTGCTTAGTACTTGTGGTAGAGAATGAAATTTGATAAAGCCGTTTGCCTCTTCAGCAGTCCATGTACTTTTTTGTGCGTAAGTTGCAATATCATCTCTGATTAGCGAATTGGGTGAATTGATTTCGACAATTTCGATTTTATTTAATTGAACTTTTACTTTAACCCTACCGTTAACTTTTTCTTGAACTGAATCGGAATAACTTTCTAAATTTCGAACAAGTGGTTCATAATACATTCCAATGTAAACCAAGTTACTCCAAGACTGAGAAGCATAATTGTTGAAACGATATTGTTCCTTTGTCAAAGTCATCTGCTCTAATTTTCTATGTGCTTTCAATAAAACAAATAGACCAGGTGCCTCAAACATTATCCTGCCTTTAATACCAATTATACAATCACCGACATAAATTCTGCTACCATATCCATATCGCCCAACAATTTTATTCAATTGTTTTAAAATATTTAATCCACCCATTTTTATGCTATTTAAAGCGACAGGCAGTCCTTTTGCAAAATCAATTGTAATGTATTCATAAGAATCGGAATTCAAAGTTTTATCTACTTTTGTTAAGTTATAAGCACTAATATCCGGTTCTTCGTTAATATCAATTTCACTGCCCGATACAGTGCTACCAAATATATTATGATTAATAGAATATTTTTTACTTTTAACATCGATGTTGAATCCCCTTTCTTTTAAATATTCGATCTCATCATCGCGAGTAATATTCAGTTCTTTTATCGGGCTTAAAATTTTGACATCATTTTTCAATGTAAGAAATGCAGAATCAAATCGGACTTGGTCGTTGCCGACAGCAGTGCTGCCGTGGGCAACTGTATTACAATTTTCTTTTTCTGCTATTGATAAAATTTCCTGTGCAATCACATATCTATCCGCACACATCACCGGATAGTCATCTTCATATAATCCGTTTAATTTTATAAGATATTGAATTATCTGTTCGTAAATTTTTTCTTCCGCTTGGATGTTGTAATGTTTGATACTTCCTAATTCAATTGCCTTCTTTTCAATTTCGGTAAGAGTTTTTTCGTCAAAGCCACCGGTGTTAATTGTAGCGGTAACTACATCATAACCTTTTTCTTTCAGATAAACAACGCAGAAAGTTGTATCAAGTCCACCTGAGAATGCAAGAATTACTTTTTTATTTTCCACGATACCACTCATTATTTAACTCACACAAAATTGCTTTTTGAACATGCAGACGATTTTCTGCTTCTTCGTAGATTAAAGAATTAGGACTATCAAGTACTTCGTCTGTTACCAACATATTTCTTCTCAACGGTAAGCAATGGCTAATGTAAGCGTTATTAGTTTTTTTCATTAAGTTAGAATCAACTTTCCAATTTTTATATTGGTTATGAATCTCAGGTTGAAAATTACCAATTTGTTTTAACGAACCCCAACTTTTAATGTAAATAAAATCTGCTCCCTCGTATGCTTCATCCATATTGTTAGTCATTGAAAATTCAGTATCATTCACTTTACAATTTTCCTTAACTAAATTAATAAAGTATGGGTCTAAATCATAATCGGGGGGATTAACAATTGTAACATCCATTCCGACGATGCTCGCCGCCACTGAAGCGGAATTCGCAACGGCTGTATTCAATCCCTTTGGATGATATGCCCAACTCATTACAAATTTTTTCTTCTTAAATGTTTTAAATTTATTTTTTATTGTTTGCAGCATTGCCAATGCCTGACAAGGATGACTAATGGTTTCCATATTAACAACGGGAATTTCCGACCACATAGCAAGATTGTGCAAAATTAAATCTTTTCTTTCCTTTTCCCAATCCTGAAATTTTGGAAAACATCTGATACCGACAAAATCGGCATAACGACTTATTACTTTAATCGCATCTTTCAAATGTTCTTCGGCTTCGCTATCCATAACAGCACCTTCATTGATTTCAATACCCCAAGAGGATTTACCTGGTTCAAGTGTTACACAATGACCGCCTAGTTCTGTAATAGCAAGGTCAAAAGAAATTTTTGTTCGCGTGGATGGATTAAAGAACATCGTAATGAGAGTTTTATTTTTTAAGATGTTTTGATACCTTACTTTCTTAAATTCATTTGCTTTAACAACTAACTTATCAAGCTGTTCAGACGAAAAATCTTCTATTTTTAAGAAATGTTTCATAATCCACCTTAAAAATTTAAATATTGAATGCGAATATAAAATTTTTGAGGACTTTTGCAAGTAGAATTTTGAAATAGTTATTCCTTTTTTAGTAGTTTAGAATTAAAAAAGTAAAAATTTTATTAAGAAAAATGAGAAACGCATAAATATATTTGGTTTAATCATCTGTTTGCCTTATATTTGCAGTTATTATTTAGGTTATTCCTAATATATTTAGTTTTCAACATTAAAAACAGGTAATTTTATGCTAGATCAAATTGATTTTCAAATACTAAATATCCTGCAGGAGAATGGACGAACAAAGAGAAATGTTATTGCAGAAAAAGTTGGACTATCTCTTCCATCCTTAAGTGAGAGAATGAAGAAATTAGAAGAGCGAGGATTAATTGAAGGATATTATGCAAAATTAAATAAGCAAGGATTCGGTTATGATATCGTTTCCTTTGTAAGTGTGGTTATGGACTCTTCAAAAAATTATCCGAATCTTACAGAAAACGCACAACGTCATCCAAATGTTTTGGAGTGTCATGCTGTTCTTGGTGAGGGCTCGCACATATTAAAAATCGCTGTAAAAAACACACAAGCATTAGAAAAACTTCTTGCAACGATTCAATCTTGGCCTGGAGTACGTCGAACAATCACACACTTTGTACTATCAACAACAAAAGAAACAACAAAAATAAATGTAGAATGAAATTGGAGAATTTTATGACAGACAAATCTTCCACTATTGAAACTATCCTTAATTATGCTAAGGATAATAAAATTAAATTTGTAGATTATAAGTTTATGGACTTTCCTGGGCAATGGCAACATTTTACTGTTCCTGTAACCCAGCTGAATGAAAAATCCTTTGTTGAAGGATATGGCTTTGATGGCTCATCAATGCGCGGTTGGAAAGCAATAAATGAAAGTGATATGTTAATTATTCCTGACCCTAACACTATGCTACTCGATCTATTTATAGCAGAACCAACTATTAGTCTTATTTGTGATGTTTACGAACCAATCACAAGAGAAAAATATTCACGATGTCCGCGACATATCGCCCAAAAGGCACAAG
The DNA here is from genome assembly GCA_016929735.1 of Ignavibacteriales bacterium. Lineage (GTDB taxonomy): Bacteria > Bacteroidota > Ignavibacteria > Ignavibacteriales > Melioribacteraceae > JAFGPR01. The sequence continues at coordinate 5,054 of JAFGID010000267.1, forward strand.
CATATCTAAAGACAACCGGACTAGCTGATATGTGTTATTTCGGACCTGAAGCGGAATTTTTTATCTTTGATGATATAAAATTCAAATCAGCACCAAATACTGCATTTTATGAAATTGATTCAGTCGAAGGAAGATGGAATTCTGGAAGAGATGAAAAACCAAACTTAGGATATAAACCGAGATATAAAGAAGCATACTTCCCTGTGCCACCCACTGATGCTTTAATGGATTTACGGAACCAAATGGTTGTTAATCTGATGAATATGGATTGTGAAGTAGAAGCACAACATCACGAGGTGGCAAGTGGTGGTCAAAGTGAAATTGATTTAAAATTTCAACCATTGGTAAAAGCAGCAGACCAAATTTTATTATTTAAGTATGTTGTTAAAAACACAGCGAGAATGAATAATAAAACCGTAACATTTATGCCAAAACCAATTATGGATGATAACGGAAGCGGAATGCATGTTCATGTTAGTTTGTGGAAGAATGATAAACCATTATTTGCCGGTTCGGGGTATGCAGGTTTAAGTGAGATGGCCTTATATTTTATGGGTGGAATCTTGAAGCATGCAAAATCTTTATGTGCATTTACAAATCCAACAACAAATTCATATAAAAGACTTGTACCCGGTTATGAAGCACCTGTTAATCTTGCTTATTCTCAAAGAAACAGAAGTGCATCAATAAGAATTCCTATGTA
>JAFGID010000268.1 GCA_016929735.1 Ignavibacteriales bacterium
AAAATTTCAAAAACAAGCATGATTAAAAAAGTTCATGTGAGAGCGGAGCGGTTACATCCGTTCTCAAATTTTTAAACAATTTATTATTAAATGGTTAAAAATTTTAAACGGATGAAAGAAAGAAATGAACAACAAAAAATCAGAAATACAAGAATCATATTCTTAGTAATAACTTTATCATTTGATTTCGGAACTAATAGAAAAGATATAAATTTTTATCGTACTGCAATCGATCTTAGGTTATTAGATGTTATTTCAAAAAGATCTATTAAGAAAACATTTTATGGTAACATTCCAATTGCAAAGGAATATATAAAAACTTCAGAATTATCAGGTATTAAGCAAAATTTTTACAGTGATGATTTACCAAAAGAAAATGATGTTATTGAATGGTTAAATAGTACATATAAAAATATACAAAATAATTAAAAAGAACGGGTTAACATGGTATAGCCATTGACGGTAATAATAAAAAGAATCCTACAAACATGAAAAAACTTGTATTAATAATTTTTCTATTTCCAATATCACAAGTATTTGGACAGAAAGATACTATAAGAGAATTTACCGATTATAGTTTTATAATCCAGGATTCACCATCTCAATTATTTACAATGAGACAGGTAAATCAGAGTTATTTATCCGGTTACAGATTGTTTGCTAAAGGACTTTATAAAGTTTCAAAAAATGAAAGAATGGCAGATTTAATTCAAATCGGACTTCAATCATTATTTTTTCTGCCATTTACCCACGAAGAGGGGCACCGTTCAATCTTGACAGCAAATAATATCGGCTCAGTATCACAGCCTTATTTCAATAAATATGGAGCTGCATATGTAAAAGGAGTTACAGACCAAACACTTCAAGACCTCAGAGACAATGACCTGCCAACATATATAAGGCTGCATTCGGGAGGATTAGAATCTGATTATATGCTAACCAAACGAATGGAAACATTAGGAAGCTTTGAGAAAGATGATTTCAAATATTACAAATGGGAATATTGGTTTCGTAAATTAGGAATCTTACAATATTACGTTACAGGGCTATTCGGATTTGAGATTGACCTTAAGGAAGAAGATAATGAGTTGGAAAGAGATATTGTCGGATATGATACTTATGGTGCTGCAAGGCATTTGTTTCGACCTAATATGGATTTTTACAGGTACACAAAATATAAGGATTTGACAAGTGAAGAAAAGAAATATGTTAACAGAATGGGGTATCGTTCATTGCTTAATTTATTAAATCCTTTGATGATTGGAAAAGGGAATTTTAAAGCTGGGGAAGATTTAAGTTATAACATTGGTATGGGGTACACCATGGCGCCATTCGGTGATTTTATTGACGAAAATATTTGGATTAAATACAAAGATTTTAATATTCATTGCTATGCAAGACAATTTCAAAATAGAAATAATTGGTTTCATGGATTTGGTCTTAGCTTGATTGATTTAAAATTAAACAATAGAATTTATTCAAACATAACAGGTCACTTTTGGAATCAGCCCCAAAATTATGACTTTAATACAAATGAATCCTTTTCAGGCGGGGCAGTTGACATGGATTTAAGATATTTCTTTTTCAATAATAGAGGAACTTGGCTAAAAGGATTTTCGGTTGATTTAGGAATGATTTATAAAACAGAAGGATTTCTTCCTGAAGAATTATATTTTGAGGAACATTTTGGACTTAGAATAGGTACAACAATAAAATTATGAATCAATTACTATCGCCAACACACAATAGAGCCAATAATGGTTTCAGAGGTATTCGAAGGTTTGCAGCCCCTGCCTTCATGCCTGCGGCAGGCAGTCGCTTCAACTTTTGTATAGCTTGATAGGAAATCGCTCCGCCCCCCCTTCTGGCCATATTGCCGGCCGTTAGTGGCAAGCTAAAAAGCATGCTGCAAAAATTAACATATCGTGATTTTTAAGTACTTTTGTTGTTAAATAAAAAATTGTAGGATGAAAACTTTAACAATACAATTGCCTGATAACGTTGATGAAAAAGATGTAAAAATGCAACTCGCAGCACATCTCTATGATAAAGGTATTATGTCATCTGGACAAGCAGCTAATTTAGTCGGGATTTCAAAAAGAGAATTTATTGAGTCTGTTGGACAATATGGAGTATCAATATTTGGAGAAAGTATTGACGACTTAGAAAAGATAATAAATGGATAAAATTATTATTTCAGATACCAGTTGTTTAATAGCACTATCCAAGATTGAAAAACTTGATTTATTAAAGGATTTATATAGAGAGATAATAATTACCGGTGATGTTTATCAAGAGTTTGGAGGCTCTCTTCCAGATTGGATTATTATTACAGAGGTTAAGGATAAACAAAAACAAAAAGATTTAGAGGAACGTCTCGATAAAGGAGAAGCAAGTTCGATTGCTTTAGCCTTGGAGATTGGTAATACCACATTGATAATTGATGAGATAAAAGGAAGAAAAATTGCCCAATCATTTAATATTGACATAATCGGTACAATTGGAATTATTTTACTTGCTGACAAAAAGGGACTGATTTCAGATGTGACAAGCTTAATTTTAAGATTGGTAAACAAGGGATTTAGGTTGTCGGATAAATTGATAAATAAAATCATAGAGAAATACGGAAGGAAATAATTGCCAGCCACTAACAATAAATGATTTAAGGCACAGTTGAGCCAAAAAAAGAGGCAGTAAGTTAGAGAACCTAATGCCTCAAAAAAATATTTATGAGCTTGAATACCTG
>JAFGID010000269.1 GCA_016929735.1 Ignavibacteriales bacterium
CCATCATAATACATCTCTGCTAATTCTTCATCTTCATCATCAGTCCAAGATTCGTATGCTTTTTTGTGTTTCTCTCTGGCACCTTCATAAGAATAGGACTTGATTTTTAATTCCTTTTTTCGTTTTTCTTTTAGAATTTCATCGGAAAGGATGACAATGCAAGATGATTTTGGAAAATTTTTTGGCATTAGTTTTTGCGGAATTTTTATCAAATATCTTGCACGTGTAACTGCAACATAAAGCAAATTTATTTCTTCATTTATTTTTTCCTTATCAAACTCAATTCCCTTCTCTTCAAAATCGGTTTTCATTTTTTCAATTCTTGCTTCTGTTATAAAATCATCTGCAAGTTCAATTTCATCATACTCCATACCTTTGCATCTATGGACTGTAGAGAAGACAACTTGAGCTTTTTCTTTTTCGTTGTTTTCAACATGCTTTGATTTTATTATCCGCAAAATTTCAGGAATCGCGTTGCCATATTTTTTTACAATATCAGCCATCATTCGAAGTTGCATATCTTCCGTTTTCTCTATGTAATCTTCCAATTCATCCATATCTTTCATTTGCTTGATTAGAGCATCTTTTATATATTTTCTATCATCATTGTATAAGTTTAAAATATCATAAAGTGAAGCGCCTTCGTCAGCATAAGTATATGAATTAATATTTCCCTCAAAATAGATATTCTTTATTTTCTTATTTTCAACTACATTCTCAATTGCCATAACCAACAAACCAAGATTTGTTCTCGCAATTACTGCTCTTGTTTTGATTTTATCATTTTTACCTTTGCCAATTATTTCAAACGGCTGTTGTTCGAAGAGATGGTTTTTCCATTTTAGGATTTCAATTGCCAGATTGGCAATGTCCTGCTCAAATCTAAAACTAGTCGAAAGAAAATAAGTTTTATAATCGGCTCTCTCTAATGAATTAACAGCCCATCTCCATCCATAAATTTGCTGATGCGTATCACCTACTATCACTTTTATAGCTTTTTGTTTGAAGAAAACATCCAGCATAGCGGGTGATGCATCTTGTCCTTCGTCAAATAAAATGTAATCATAATCCAATTTGGGATTTGATAATTGAAATTTTTTGAGATAAAAATCATGCGTGATTTCAATTTCACCTTTATCCATTTTTCCAAGAAAAATACGGGCTTGTTTTTCAATGAAATTATAATATCTCTGAATAAAAGTTGCTGCTTTGTTATCTGAGATTGTTGCAATATAATTTAAATATTTTACTTTCTGTTTATCGCTATTGCAGAAATATGCTAACAATTTATTTATATGATTTGCAATTATCAGTTCAATGTGTTTGTCACCGTCTACTTTCAGACCAAGCAACTCAGCTACTTCATAAGTTTTATATCCATTCGCTTTTATTTTATATCCGTATTTATTTACGATATTTTTGAAGGCAAGGGAATGTGCGGTTTCTACTCGTACATTATCGAGTCCTTTATCTGAAAATTTTTTAATTGCTTCAAGTTTTACAGAGCGGTTGAAAGCGAGATAGAGAATTTTTTTTTGAAGGGGTTGTGCCTTTGCATATTCAATAATTGTGGTTGTTTTGCCTGAACCAGCAACTGCATTAATTTTAATATTGCCTTTCGAATTTATTATTCCTTCCTGTTCGCTTGTTAAGTTCATTCTCCTTGTAATATTTTGTTTTTTAATAAAAATTTTGTGTAATATTTTTTTAATAAATTCAGGCATCTAAATTTTTGTTAGGTGGTTATAATTTAGTTACTAAATAATATAACAATGATACAACATTACATTTTAATATTTACTGCCAATCCGCCTGTTGATGTTTCTTTATAAAGATTAGGTAAATCATGTCCGGTTTGCTTCATCGTTTTTACAACTTTATCAAAACTAACCCGATGAATACCATCCGATAAGATTGCATAAGTATTTGCATCTAATGCACGGGATGCAGCGAAAGCATTTCTTTCAATACAAGGGACTTGCACTAATCCACCTACAGGATCGCATGTTAGACCAAGATGATGTTCAAGACCCATCTCAGCAGAATATTCTACCTGAGGTGGCGTCCCTCCAAAAAGTTGAGTAGTTGCCGCCGCTGCCATAGCACAGGCAGTTCCAATTTCGCCTTGGCATCCGACTTCTGCACCCGATACCGAAGCATTTGTTTTAACTAAATTTCCGATTAATCCTGCGGTTGCCAAGCCACGAAGAATTTTCTCTTCTGAGAATTTATGATACTCTTGAAGATAATAAAGTACAGCAGGAAGTACGCCAGATGAACCACATGTAGGAGCGGTAACGACCATTCCACCTCCCGCATTCTGCTCCGACACGGCTAAAGCATAAGCAAAAACCAAACTTCTCCTTTTTAATGAATCTTTCAACCCTGACGCTTTTATAAAATAGGAAGATGCTTTCCTCCTTAAATTCAAACCACCGGGCAATGTTCCTTCCACTTCTATCCCCTGCTCAACTGATAATTTCATCACCTTCCACACTTCGGAAAGATAATCCCACACATCTGCTTCCTCTCGTTCATTCACATATTCCCAAATATTTTTACCATTCTCTTTGCACCATTTGAGTATATCATTCATAGTTGCCAATTCATACATTTCCTTTTCTTTGAAATATCCTGTATCATCATCGAGGTCGCCACCGCCAATACTATAAACAAGCCAATCAGAAATTTCTTCATTATTTTTATTTAGAGCAGAAAATTTCATCGCATTTGGATGACGAGTAAGAAATTCCTCCGAACGCCAAATTATCTCCACTTGTTTTGGGGCAAATGCTTCAATAATGGCAATATCTGTTTGATGCCCTTTTCCGGTTGCCGCCATGCTTCCGTATAATGTTACTGAATATTTTTCTGCTTCGGGAGTTCTTTCTTGGAAAATAGTTGCAGCTCTGAATGGTCCCATAGTATGACTTGCCGAAGGTCCTTTTCCGATTTTATAAATTTGTTTGATAGATTTCATAATCCTTTAAATTTTATTTTAATATTTTAATATAGAAAAGTTTGAGAAGTAATCAAAGAAATAAAATAAATTGAATTGATTAGTGTTATATTTATTTTTTTTGATATACTACGAGATAAATCTCCCCTTCTATATTGAAAAGTTTTTGAGTTTTTTAATGGCACTACCATCGAAAAGTATCGAGAAGACCTTTCTTTTTAGGGCTAAAGCCCAAGAATATAGTGGCGCCTCTACATCCCCCACCATAAATGGCGGGGTTAATGAAATGATTAAGTCGTGTTCAGGGAGCGGAGTACTGAATCTGTCGAAATGCGAAGTAGAGATGAACATATTACGAGATAAATCTCGCTCTACAAGTTTTTGAGAAAAAGAGTATTGCGTTAAAGAAAAGGCTGACATTTCTGCCAGCCTTACTTACTTGTTAATTCTTACTTCTTAATTCTTAACTCTAACCACTTTTCCCTTTTTCCTCATCACTTACAACTTATAACTTCCTACCTATACGCTCCCTGTAAAAAGACTTTTAATTGCAATGAAAGTGTTTCTAACACTCCAAAATATAAATACACTTTTCCACCATTTAATTCTACATCATCATTAGATTGCGCTCCGACTAAAATATCTGAAATGTCATCACCATTGACATCTTTTGCTGAACTTACAAAAAAACCAAATTGATCACCTGTGTTTTCGCCTGTTAAAATTACATCTGCATTTTCATCCATTGATGAACCACCATAAAATATATAAACCCTGCCTGTATCATTGTATTTATAAGCACCTACAATAACATCATCATAACCATCTTTATTCACATCTCCTGCACCTGCTACTGAATAACCAAAATAATTTTGCAATCCTTCGCCATTTATTGTTACATCTGCTGTATTGTCCATTGATGCACCACCATAAAAAATATAAACTCTACCCCTATTACTAACATTATAAGGAGCACCTACGATTACATCATAATATCCATCTTTATTCACATCACCAGCACCTGAAACCGAATGACCGAAATTATTACCATCTGCTTCGCCGGTCATTGTTACATCAGGTGTGGTATCCATACTTGGACCGCCATAAAAAATATAAGCACGACCTTTACTGTTTGAATATCCATAAGCACCAATAATATAATCATCATTTCCATCTTTATTTAAATCACCGGCATTGGCAACAGAAAAACCAAAACGATTACTTCCTGATTCACCAGTCATTGTAATGTCAGGACTAGTATCCATTGGAGAACCACCATAGAAAATATAAACCTTTCCTTTTTGTATATCATACCCGTAAGCACCAATAATTATATCATCATATCCATCTTTATTTATATCACCG
>JAFGID010000025.1 GCA_016929735.1 Ignavibacteriales bacterium
CGCCTGAGTCGGTGGATATGGAACTGGAGCGTGCCGTGGGGCGCGTGGTGCGCGCCTTCGACCCCTGCATCGCCTGCGCGACGCATTAATAAAAATGCTTTTATCTAAAAATAAGAATTATTTGGTTAATTTAATAAGTTCTTGATCCCATCCCAAGTGCTGTATTTGATCCTTGATAAGTTCTCGTCCTCAACAGGTTTTCTAAAAACATATAAATGCTCATGCATGATTAGAAAGAATTTATACTTCTTTGCATTTGAAGACCAACGAGGTCCAAATTTTGTGTTGTGTTGAGTTTTAATAATTTCTTCTTTTAGAATAAAATGGTTTTTTAGGCATATATTGAACACAAAATAGGATAAAGGAATATAGTGTTGTCCTTTTCGGGTATCACCAATAAGAATTGCACAATAATGATTGGGTTTTAAGACTCTATATAATTCACTTATCACAATGTCTAATTCTTTTAAAAATGTTTCAATTTTTGAGTGATTGGAGAGATCTTCAGGATTATCTTCATTAGAATATTTCACCAAATTAAAATATGGTGGATGAGTTATTATCAAATCAATAGTATTGTCTGCATTTTCTAGATGTTTTGCATTTCCTAGTTTAACTTTCTGGATTGAATTATTATCTGTGTCAAATTTAATTCTTTCAAAAGTAATATCAACCGCATTTTGGTTTATGTCGTAACCTATTGCATTTCGGTTCAATAATTTTGCCTCAATCAAAGTAGTTCCACTACCCACCATAGGGTCTAATAATAAGTCTCCTTCATTTGAGTAATATAGGATTAAATTACGCGGAATTTGTGGTGCAAAATTTCCACGATAATCCGGTTTATGAGTAGCCCAACTCCCTCTCTCAGGAAAATCCCAAACAGTAGTTTTTTCTTGGGAAAAGAATTCAGGTTGATAACTATCAATATCCATTTGATGATTCATATCTCTCCGTTAAATAAATCAAATAATAATTTAGATATCTTCAATAACCAAGATTTATTAATTTTAAAAAAAATCACTTGATAAATTATGAATTTTCGGTAAGCAATATTTCTTCCAATATACCTTTTGATACCATTTCTAAATTTAAAAGATGTTCAATGTGATTAAAAGTTTCAAATAATGATCTTTTTGTGGTTTTCCATCCTATTCCATCTGTAATCCATATAAATTTTGTTGGATGTAATAAATCGAAAAGACTGATATATTCTCCCGCAGTAGCTTTTAACTTAGATCCTCCACCACCATAAAAATTTGTTTCAAGGATAAACATATTGGTATTAGTTTTTATAGCATAATCAAATCTTCGACTAGTTTTATCGGTTGTTATCTTAATATCCCAATATTTTAATATTGATTTTTCGTTTGGTTGAATTAGCATCTTGAATCTATAGCGATCACAAATTTCTTGTAGCATTCCTTCAACAATTGTCTCCATTGTTGTACCACTGCGGTTTTTACGACCATTTGTATCAAGACCTACTTCAACACCCAGTACGTAATCAGGAATGCTTTTGATTGTTCTATTTAATAAAAGATCAAAAAAACCAGTACCCTTTAAAAAATTGCAGGCGGATTCTATTTTTTTATTTGTTAATTTTTCTAAAGACCTATTATTAAAATTAAATTTTTTCAAATTAAAATTCCCATCTGAATAGTCTACTAAGACATCAAAATCCACCTCTCTGCAAGCTAATAATATAGGTATAGTTTTGTAAATCTCAGGATGAATATTCAATAGGTTTATAAACTCTTGTTCAATATTATCTTTTCCAATTAGATAATTTAAAGTATTTAAAGAAATCTCCACTTCTCTATAGTTGTCAAGGACTTTTTTCCAATTAACAAAATAATCCCATACTCTAATTGAATCTTTCAAAGTTTCTATTAGAAAATCAAATGCTTGTTCTGAATTCTTACAATTAATTCTGCTATCATAAAAATTGTAATATTTCATCATTCCTCCCGTGCTAATTAAATTTGAGGATTAGATTTAAACTTTAAAAGTATTATTATTCTAAATGAATATTTCAATGGGATTGCTTTTCCAAGCAAATATTTATTAAGGAAATAAACTAGCTTGAGCAAGACTATGTTCAATGATATCTATATTTTTCACCGCAAGGACTTCTTTTACAGGTATTCTTTTATTTTTGTCGGCGCTAATATATCTTGGTCCCATATGAATAGTATTAGTAAACCCTTTATCTTCGTAAAGAGATAATATTCTTTTTGTAGCCTGATTTGATAAAAGAACAGGACCTTTATGTTTGGATAGCCAAGTTGCCAACTCTACTTGATTTTCCCAGCTAAAACCATCTTTTGAGTATTGTCTAAATTCGACATCATATGGTGGATCAGCATAAATGAAATCTGTTCTTAATAAATCAGTTTCATCAAATTTTTGGCATGTAAAGGTCCAGTTTTTAAAAACTTCCTTGTATTCGAAAAATACTGTTTTGTAGTTAATAGATTTATATTTTCCAAAGGGGGTGTTGAAAAATCCTTGCTTGTTAAACCTACATAAGCCATTGAAACATGTTCTGTTTAAGTAATAGAATAGTTCTGCAGCTCGCTTAGATAAATATTCATTATTTTTAATGAGAGTATTGAATTCCTCTCTTCGTTTATAGAAGAAATCAGATTGATTGATCATCTCTGAATCAATCTTCAGCCCTTCTTTTATTTGGATGTAAAAATTGATAAGATGTTGGTTTATATCGTTTAGTAGAGCATAATTTGGCTGAATATGCAGAGCAATTGCTAGCCCACCGCAGAGTGGCTCTACCAATCTACAGGTTTCATGGTCGGGATATGAATTCCAATACATCTTTATTGTAGGGGCAAGCCATCTTTTACCTCCTGCCCACTTTAGTGGTGGTTTAAATGAGTAATTCATAACTTTTAGTATAAGTACAATATTATTTATTGACAACAATATTTAAAATTAAAAATAATCTTTTAAAAAATCATCCTAAGTTATTTACAAA
>JAFGID010000270.1 GCA_016929735.1 Ignavibacteriales bacterium
AGTAGGACTTATATTTCAGAGAAAGAAGATATTGAAATAAAAATTTCTCAATTTTATGATAAAGTTCAATCTCCAGTTTTGACTGATGTTACGATAGATTACGGAGGAGGTATCGAAGTTTTTCAAATATATCCGAAGACTTTACCAGATTTATTTAAGGGGAGTAACTTAATTATTTTCGGAAGATATAAAGGAAGTGGTAATTCAAAAATCACACTGAAAGGCAAAATTAAAGGAGTAGAGACTAAATTTTCTTTCAATGTCAATTTTGTGAATGATGATACTAAAAATGATTTTATACCTCCCCTTTGGGCTTCCCGTAGAGTCGGTTATTTATTGGATCAGATACGGCTGAATGGCGAAAGTAAGGAGGTTATAGATGAGATTACCGAACTTGCAAGAACGTATGGAATTGTTACACCATATACGAGTTATTTAATTTTAGAAGATGAAAAAACTCGTGTTGCCGGTAGGTATATGAGTGAAGAATTTCAGACGTTGGGTGATGTTATGAGAGACGAAAAATTTTATCAAAGAAATAAGGAAGATTATCGATATTTATCAGAAAAAACAGGTGAGTATAGTGTACAAGCAAGTCAAGAAGTAAATGCTTTGAATGATGCTTATAATGTTACTCAAACTAATCAAGGTGCAAGCAGATTAAATTATTATCGTAATGATGGAACGGAACAAAATTTAACACAACAGGTACGAAACATTCTTGGAAGAGCAGTATATCAAAGTGAAAACTTTTGGGTGGATTCTGAATTACAACAAAAGCAAAATCAGAAAAATGTACAAATAAAATTTGCATCGGATGAGTATTTTGAATTATTGAGAAAGAATAGAGAAGCAGGACAATTTCTTGCACTTGGTCATAATGTCCGTTTCAGTTTAGACAACATTTATTACGAGATATATGAATAATTCAAGAAAATAGGGAGCAGTCGAAAAAGCCTCCTGTGAATAATAATTTATTCCGCTCCCTATGATTTTTTTCATTTCTAAAAACATTTTTTTATATTACACACCATATTCTTTTAAAAAAGAGAAATTTATGTCAAAAAATATTTCAAGAAGAAATTTTCTCAAATCAACATCTTTGGTAGGGATTTCTTCTGTATTAGGTATAGGAAAAATATTTCCAAAATATTTTCAAAAGAACAAATTAGTAATAAATGATAATCTTTCAGATATTGTCGCAGTAAAAGGACAAAACTATTTTGCTAATACGATAAAGGCAGTAAATGAAATCGGAGGTATACAAAAATTTGTAAAAGAAAATTCAATCGTAGGTTTATTAATCAATTCAGATTTTGATATACAGGGAGCTTATGTCCATCCTGATATTTCTTTTGCAGTTTTAAAGATGTGCTATGAATCTGGTGCAAAAGAAATTTGGTCACTTCAAAATATCAAACAAGAATATTGGGAAAGAAGTTCAGTTTATAATGAAAATAAAAATTTTCTGAAAAACCTTAAAATACTTGAATTTAATCAAGTACCAGCAGAATATGAGGAATCGAATTGGAATATTGTAAAAAATAATAGTGATAAGTCTGTAAAGGATTTTGAAGTAGTTAATAAGCTATTCGACATTGATACTTTAATTAATATTCCAATTTCAAAACACCATATGACTACATTTTTAACTTGTTGTTTGAAAAATATGATGGGGATAAATACTCGTGCTTCTAACGTTAAATTTCATTTAGATGGTCCTACAAGGAATGATCCTGAATTTCTTGCACAGTCTATTGTAGATTTAAATAAAATCAGAAAGTCAGATCTTTGCATTGTTGATGCTACAAAGTTTATTGTAACTAATGGGCCTAATGGTCCAGGAAGGGTTGTTACGAAGGATAAAATTGTTGTAGGGACTGACATAGTTGCAGTTGATGCATATTGCTCAAAACTTTTGGATTATGAAATAGAAGAGATATTGACGACAAAAATTGCTTATCAAGCTGGTCTGGGTGAAATGGATTTGGAAAAAGTATCAATCAAAGAATTATCTTAAAAAACAAGCAAGCCGATATGAAGGAAAAAATTAATCGTAGAGAGTTTATAAAGAAAAGTATAATTATGGGGGGTATGTCAGTTATTGGTAAGGATGTGTTTGTTAAAAGTTTAAGTAAAAAATATTTCGAATATCCCGATATTGTAATTATTAAAGGCGCAAATCCTTTTGAAATGACGACTAATGCAATTGGAAATCTGGGTGGTATAGATAAATTCGTCAAGAAAAATTCTACGGTTGGTTTACTAATTAATTCTCCTTGGAAGCACCCCGGTTGTTTTACTAATCCAGATGTTGCAATTGCAGTTGTGAAGATTTGTAATGACTTGGGAGTAAAAGATATCTATCTAATAAAAAAAGCGGATGATTCCTATTGGGAAAGAAGTAATGTATATTCCCACTATAAAGACATGCTCAAGACATTAAAATATGATGATAAACTAGTAGATATTGAAATTACTAATGGTATTATTCTAAAGAAAGCAGAAGTACGAAAGAGATTTTTAGAATGTGATTATATAGTAAATATACCAATAGCAAAGCATCATCGTGGAAGTAATTTTACAGGTAATCTTAAAAATTTTATGGGAGCATCAACGCATTCAACAAATAAATTTTTTCATGATGGACCAAATGGTGAAGAGGTTGAGTTTATGTCTCATTGTATTGTAGACCTAAACTTAATAAGGAAAACTGATTTATGTATTCTTGATACTACAAAAGTTATCATTGATAACGGTCCAGCAGGTCCAGGTACAATCGTGACACCAAACGCAATTGTTGCGGGGAGGGATCCGATTGCTACTGATATATGTGCTATTAAGGAAGCTGGATTTGACTTGAATAATATACCAAAATTAAAATATACTTATGAGCATGGTATTGGAAATATGAATTTAGATAACTTAATCATAAAAAATATAATAATTTAAGCCATAACAAATAAGAAAAAGATTTAAGATATGAAAAAAATAATTTTTTTTGCAATACTTTTTGCATTTTCACTATACAAAGTTTATAGCCAGGAAGTTGTCAATCAAATCCATTCAGGCATCTCATTGGTACTAACTGAATGCAATTGGGAGCAAGAGGGAGCATCTAAAATTTACGAA